>NZ_JAMYQT010000005.1:0-290509 GCF_040320985.1 Mesorhizobium sp. M0571 | reverse complement strand
GCCTCATCAAGCGTAGAAAACGGCGGACAGCAGCAGCCACACGTCATCCATAAAGCGCCAATGCCAGCGCTGGGAATTTTTCGTTATAATTGCGCCATGGCGATACACGGGACGACATGGTCGCCCGTGAACCCGCTCGTCATCTTTTAGCACTGACCCACCCCCCGCACATGGTCGAATATTCCATCTGATATTTGGCCGCTGCGGGTCACAAGCGCTGGTAGCAAGGAAAATCCGGGTTGGAGAGGAAAACCGGCGCCGGAAAGGCGGCATTGGGTCAGATCGCGTCATGCGACGCTCGCAACTGATCGACTGCAAGGGGTCGGAACTCGGTCGTTTTAGAGTGATTTGGGTTTTGGCGGCTAGAGCGGCCCGGCATGAGGTGGTCCGGACTGTGAACGAGGGCGTCGGCAGAGCGCGTCTCATAGGGGGCCCACAAGCCAGTGCCACCCCCGCCGCCGACAAACCCCGGCGGGCGGGTGCCTCGGGGACACGATGGTAGATTGCCAATGCGTTCGCGCGTGTGGCCTTAAGTCGCAAACTATTGGCTTCAGAAGCAGGGCGTCGGGCTTCATTGACGGTGCGACCAACACCATATGGTGATCCATAGCCCTCCAAAACGAGAGAAGCTCGCCCCGACGGGTCGCACTGCGGCCGTCCGCCGGCAATTGCTATGAACTAGGAAACCATCATGCCTGAAAATATCAGACTAACTTCGAGAGACGTCCCCCTCATTCAGCTAGGCCTCTATCAGTGCCGCTTCCCGGTGAGCGAAGACCCATCAGTACCCGGCGGTTATCGTTTTTGTGCTGGGCCAACTTCGCCGGATCGCGCCTACTGCGATCACCACCACAACATTGTGACCGCCGTGGACCCTCGTCGAGCCCGTTCGGGTCTTCACCTCGCTCAACGACGCGCCGCGTAAGTCTGGCTGGCGGCGGCCTCCCGGCCACGCTATGCGCTCCAAGGCCTTGGCTATGACCTTTCCGTCGGCTCGGTCTGGCCCATCCTCCCTTATGCCGTCTTCGCCGATGTATCCCCCGTCGCCCGATTGAGAACGACGACTTCTCGCCGAAGCGAACGCTTCGGAATGCCGTCGTAGCCCGACCCGAAGCTCAGTGTGCTTTTGTAGAGGTCGAGGGTCCAATCCAACGTCTGGACTCCACTGGAGTGCCTGCACTCGAGAGCGATTGGCTCTCCGGCAGCCGATAAGGACCCAAATGCGCCAGAAGCCGACAATCCGCTATCGGATGCTTTCCCGTGTAGCGAACGCGAACGTCCGTTCAGGGCAGCGAGCGGCGCGACCCAATTTGCCACAGTTGCGCACCTTGCCGATGTCGATCCCGGCAGCGACGGGCAGTATTTACCTCAACGTGGGAGAAGTAGAGAGAGGACACGAGGTGCGAAAAAGCAACGCAAATACAGCTGATTAGTTACGACGTAGGTACCCTCGCAGATATGGTATTGGTCGTCTGGGGATTCCTGTACGCGGCTCCGTGGGATGTTGAAGTTATGCGGCAAGTAAATGTAACCCCCGTCGATCCTCGACTGCACCGAAGACCGAGGTACGGCGTGGCAATCAGAACCGCCGCAACAGTTGAATCTCGTCTGTGGGTCAATCTTGTCTTGGTACCAATCATGGGCGTTAGCGGATGTTGAAGCAGCGATACACACTGCCGTGAAAATGAACCTTCGCATGGCATTCCTCAAGGATTGGCAGGCACTGCTCGTTCGAACGCCTATGTATATTAGCGTTCCCTTAAAAAGACCATTGGCCTCCGACTGACTAACGCAGCTCCAGCAAGCGACGCTCGCAACTGAAAGGCCGCATTGGGTCAAATTCCGAATTTGATCTGCTGCAACATAGCTCCGACTTCCTCGCGCGCCGAGCCCGAACTGCCACCGATCCTGCCGACATCATGGCACACCTCAAGTAGAGCCTTCGTCTCGAGCACCTCGGCCCGATTCTGTTCGCGATAGAAGCAGCGGTTGGTGATTAAGCAGCATGGAATCGCCGAATTCATGCGTACGGTAGCGGTGCACGGCGAAGGCTGCGGAGGCCTTGGCGAGCAGAGCATCGTCGGCAAAGGCGCGCAGGAGCTCGAAATGGCTTTCGCCGGGCTGGTGGACGCCTGTAAGAATCGCATCGACCACGCGAAGCGGCGTGCCGCGCGCGATGCGCCCTGTCGCAATGCGTTTTCCGGCACGCACACCGCCATCGGGATTGGCGGCTGCCTCCAGAGCGCGCACTACGCTCGTGCCGATCGCGATGATGCGGCTGCCGCGGAGCTTCGCCCGCGCGACCTGCGCTGCGGTGTGCTCGGGGATGCGGTAGGGCTCGTCGAAGGGAAGATGCGAATCGAGCGCGGGATCGCCGGTGGAAGAAACGCCCGCGGCATGCGTGAGGGTTGCGAAGCCGACATCGCGCCGACGCCAGCCCTGGAGCGTGCGCCAATCGAGCGCGAAGCCTGCTGATGGCGCTTCGAATGCGGCCGGCTCGGCTGCAATCTTTGTCCAGACATCCCACAGTGCCAACGGCCTGGGAACATGCGCGTATTGGATCGGCCGGCCGTGCCGCGCCAGTCGCGCGAGTACCGCTACGGGGTTGCCGGAGAAACGCAGCTCGAGAAGGCGAGGATGGCCCGAAAGGCGCTGGATGATGGCTTCAAGCGGGCCGAGCCGGAGGCGATCGCCTGGTGAAAATGGCGGCGGAGCCAGCCGGTCTTCCGTGCGCGTGTGGTGATCGCCTGCGCCGAAGGCAATCGCCAGGAAACGGGTTGGATCGGGAAACGACAGCCAGCCTGCCAGGCGGATCTCGATCGCCTCGTCGCTGGGGAGATGCGTGCCGTACAAGCTGGCGGGCAAGGTCGCGGCGTCATTGGCGACGACCAGATCGCCAGGATCGAATAGTGTCGCGAGTTCAGCGCGCGGCAGGTCGCGCATCGCGCCGTCCGCCTCGACGACCAACAGCCTGGCGAAGCGCCGAGCAGGACGGTCGGCGGCAATCATGCATGTGCCCCGGCGCGAAGCGTAGCGCCGACCGGCAATGCATCGAGCATCTTTTCGATGACCTCGGCAGCAGCGGCCTCGGGGCGTTTCAGTGTCGACGGATCGGCGTCAGCAATTGCCAGCGCGTGCAGCGGAGTGTCCATGTCGCCAGGGTCGAGCGCAAGGAGCCGTATGCCGTCGGCTTTGGCCTCCTCGTCCCAGATCGCCGTCAAATGGGCAAGAGCGGCCTTGCTCGCGCCATACGCGCCCCAGCCGGGATAGGCGTTCACCGCCGCATCGCTGGAAATGTTGATCACCAGCGCGCCACGGCCGCCGCGCGCGGACGCGGCAAGCGCACCGAACAGGGCCTTCGTCAGCCGGAACGCGCCGACCAGGTTGACGGCGAGCGCCGTTTCCAGCTCCTCGCATTCGGTATCGGCGAGGAGCGCCAGTGGGACAGGGCCGAGGCTCGAGGCATTGTTGATCAGGACGTCGAGCCCGCCGAGGTTTGCCGTGACCTGCAGCGCGATCGAGTAGGTGTCCGCCTTCTTGCCGACGTCGCCGACAATGCCGTGCGCGCCCGTCTCGTCAGCGATGCGTTCGACATTCGCGGCGGTGCGAGCGACGAAGGCCACGCACGCACCCTGCGCGGTCAGCTGCCGCACAAGCGCCATTCCGAGCCCGGAGGTGCCGCCCGTAACCGCCACGCGAAGTCCGTGAAGATCAATATTCGACTGCATTGCCGGTGCTCCTTCAAGCTTTATGGCACCCTTGCTACAAGTTCAAGTTAACTTGAAGTCAAGCGGGAATCGTGCTTTCGTTCATGCATGGATTCCATGCTGACCATCACCGACGTGTCACGGCGCAGCGGCGTCGCCTCATCGGCCCTGCGCTTCTACGAGGAGCGCGGGCTGATCGCGTCCGAGCGGGCCGGCTCGGGACACAGACGCTATCCGCGATCCGTGCTGCGCCGGATCGCCTTCATCGTCTTCGCGCAGCGAATTGGGCTGACGCTTGAGGAGATCGGCGCCGAGCTCGCCAAGTTGCCAGCCGATCGCGTGCCGTCGCGTCGGGATTGGTCGCGGTTGTCGGGCCAGTGGACTAAGCGCATCGACCAGCGCATCGCCGAGTTGCAGCGCCTGAGGTCCGGGCTTACCGAGTGCATCGGTTGCGGCTGCCTGTCGATCGACCGGTGTAGCCTTGCGAACCCTGCCGATATGGCAGGACGCAAGGGGCCGGGGCCGAGGTATTGGCTGGGGTGAGTTGGCAGCCAAATGCGAGACGCTGCGGCCCGGTAACGTTCAGCGGCGATATTGTTCGTCGCTGACTTTCTCCATCCACTCGACGGCCTTGCCATCAAGTGCTTGCGTCGTCCTGCCAGACGGTCGTTCCTTCTAAAACGCGGCTGCATTTCAGCGGGCCAAGCGAAATAAGGAAGTACGTCGAACTGCTCCGGGTGCGGCGGTCATCAACCTCTTCAGTCCCACCCGAAACGGTTGAGCATTGGAGCCGTTGCGCGTTGGCACAGGCTGATCGGATTGATCCGGCGGTTGGGGATACCTTTCTTGCGGCAACGAAGGACGAAGATGGTGTCTAGGCCATCGGTAATGGTAGCCTGTTCAAAATTTCGCCAATCGTTGGTTGATTGCCCGAACGGTACCGAGTCCGGCATTGCCCGCGTCCTCCGATCGGTTTGGTCGGATCGGATGAGGCATTCCGGCCCGCCGACAGCCTGTGGATCGATTCGGTCTCGTGTCCGCTTCAAGGGCATCGACCCGCCTGAGTCCGCTCAGCAATTCATGTGGCCGGATGTGGCTAGCTAAAGCTAGCATCTGACGTGCAGAGTTGCCGCAAGCGTGTTTTCCGATTTCTACGTCGAAGTACCGCCGCTGCACGATGCGAGAGGCAAACCGCTTTTCTCACCTGCGCCTGCTGCCATTATCTCGTCTGTGTCATCGTCGAACAGGAAACAGACATGGGAACAGAGGATGACCTGTGTTCTACCACAGGTCACCACGGTTCCTGAACCTGTGACCTTAGAGAGAATTGACCGCGCTCTGGATACGCTCGCCCTAGCTATCCACAAGGCTGGCAACAAAGGACGAGCGTATCTTCCGATTTACGAGCGTCTTGAACGCGAAAAGAAGAAATTGATTGCAGAGACGGGCGCTATGTTGCGCGTCCAGGAACGGCTCAAACAATCTCGGGATCGAACGGCAAAGCAATCTTTTTGAGTTCGTCGCGTCGCCATTGCAGCGATCCGCCCGTACCATACTCTACACGCTCTATCGTATGGCCCATCAAGATTTTGCGAAGCTCACTGTCGATGCCTGCCTCTTTCATACGATCCTCGAAACTGTGCCGGAGGGAGTAAATCTTGTGCTTCGGTGTCGGGAAAAGTTTGTGTGTTTTAAAGAATTTATTCAGGTTTGCAGAAAGTGCCTCTTCACGATTGCGGTAGTGCGGAAAGCCCTGCGGATTTTTCTTAAAAACTTCCAGCGCGACACCCACCAGCGGTACATCTCGCACGGACCATTCGGTCTTGATTTCGCGGGGATCATCCGCGTCCTCCCGTGGGGCAATGCGAATATACGGAACCGGCGTGTCAAGGAAGATCACGGTCTCATCTAGATTGCATATCTCGCTTGGCCGTGCGCATATCTCGCTTGGCCGTGCGCCTGTCTCGATCAGCGCCAGTACGCAGCGACGCGCTTGAGCATCCAGGGATGCTAAAGCGCCAGGCCTCATGATCCGATTGGATATCCATTTGGGTTCGAATGACGGCCGTTTGCGGCGGCGTTTACCACGCTCCGAAAAGCGGAGGTCATCGAATGGGGTGCCTTTTTTGTTCCTCGCTCAGATGAGCAAAATAGCGCCTGTAGAGATCCCGCATGTTGCCGAGATCTCGATTGCCGGCAGACGCCGAATGTGTCGCTGGTCCGACGTCTGGCGGCGGCGCAATACGCTTGAGCCAGAACCGGTAGAAGGTCAGTCCGTCCTCACGCGTGACGTCACCGATCGGCTTATCACCAACCAGGGCAACGAAATTGTTGACGGCTCTCTGCTTTACCTTCTTCCACATTCGGCGCTGCGACTGGCTCTTACCCACGACTTCATGGGCCATGATCTCATCGGCGTAGAGATCAAAAGCTTTGGAGACTTTGACCGGTGGCACCTGCACCCAGCCGAGGAGAGCGTCGGCGACCGCGGGGGGCCGCTTGAACGCGCTCCAGCGCCTCGACACGCTTTAAAATTGAATCGACATTCTGAAAGCCTGCCACCTGTCCATTTGAAAGGTAGGAAACGCCCATGGCTTCAGCCCGGCGAACGGCGTCGCGATACTGATCGAGTGCCGACCTCGTCTCGCCGCCGCAAAGGAGCACCGTCCACAGGGTCTTGTCCGCGTCTTCGAGCTTGTCGCGCATGGCACGCGCGAGGCGGCGTTCGTCCGTTCCCAGGGACTTGCGAATGAATCTGCCGCGATCGTCTATGCCGACCATCTTGGCGGGCATTCGCCGATGATAATAGAAAATTCCGTCGCGCTGGACGAGGTAGCGATCCGGGTCTCTGGCGGGCTCTGCGACGGCCTCTTTTCGCATGGGCCAAACTCGTGATGTATCTCAATTCGTATCGCAGATTGAGGCTAGAACGCCAAGGGCCCACCACAAGGGGCGCTCTGCCCAACTGACGTTTCAATGGGTTAGAGGGCGCAGTTCACGAATTTGATGGTGCGGTCGAGAAGACTCGAACTTCCACGGGTTGCCCCACAGCGACCTCAACGCTGCGCGTCTACCAATTCCGCCACGACCGCACGTGGTAGGAGCCGGAACGAACCGGCCCGCGGCGTGTAGCAAATCGTTTCCGGTGAAACAAGTGCGCGGCCAGCAATAATCGGCCGGACATCGGCATAAGTCTTCAAAGGGCCGAACGCGCCCGGAACTGGACGTTTGTACCGATTGCCGCCATATGAGTGGCGAGACGAGATATCATGACAGAACGCAGCCAGATCGCCACGTCGTTCCTGCCCTCGCCCGGCTCGGCGCCGGTCGAATGGTGCATCGAGCCCGGGCTCACCGCCTATCCCGATGCGCTCGCAGTGATGGAGGCGCGCGCCGAGGCAATCCGCAGCGGCGCCGCCGGCGAGATGGTCTGGCTGGTCGAGCATCCGCCGCTCTACACCGCCGGCACCAGCGCCAGCATCGCGGACCTGATCGAGCCGGACCGCTTCCCGGTCTTTGCCGCCGGGCGCGGCGGCGAATACACCTATCACGGGCCGGGCCAGCGCGTCGCCTATGTGATGCTCGACCTGAAGCGGCGGCGCGAGGATGTCCGCGCCTTCGTCGCGGCACTCGAACAATGGATCATCGGCACGCTCGCCGTCTTCAACGTGCGCGGCGAACGCCGCGAGGACCGCGTCGGCGTCTGGGTGGTGCGGCCGGATCGCCCCACACTGCCCGACGGCTCAGCGGCCGAGGACAAGATCGCCGCCATCGGCATCAGGCTGAGGCGCTGGGTGAGCTTCCACGGCATCGCCATCAATGTCGAGCCGGACCTTAGCCATTTCAGCGGCATCGTGCCGTGCGGCGTCCAGGATCACGGCGTCACCAGCCTTGTCGATCTCGGCCTTCCGGTGACCATGGCCGACCTCGACTTGGCGCTGAAATCCGCTTTCGAGGACGTGTTCGGCCCCGCCGTGGTGTCGCCCGTCGAAGCCGCCCGCAGGGCCGGCTGAAACACTCGTCCAACAGCTGCGCCAAGGTTCGAAGGTGTCCCTCGATCATCAGCGTCGAGCCACATCTTTCAGCGATCCTCACATCGCGCCGATCCAGATCGCCATGGAAATGAGGAACGTGCTCATGCACACCAGCGAGACAACATCCTGAACAAGATCGGTCATAACTCTCTCCTGTTGTTAGTATGTTCGTATTTTGTTCTAATTTTGTTCAATGTCAACGGCCGGAATCCGCGGATGACCGGAATTGCGCGCGGTCAATTCGGCAGGGTTAAGAAAGGGTTGAGAGGGAGATTGCCGATCCGTTCGCGCCGAGAGAGCGCACGGAAAACGGCGGGACAGCTTGCGCCAGTTCACAAGCTGGCATCACCTGAATATCGATATACCCTAAAGCGGCACGACCTTGCCGTCGGCCAGCGTCACGCGGCGGTCCATGCGCGAGGCAAGCTCGTGATTGTGGGTGGCGATCAGCGCCGCCAGGCCCGATTGCCGGACCAGCGCTGCCAGCGCCTCGAACACATAGGAAGCAGTCACCGGGTCGAGATTGCCGGTCGGCTCGTCGGCCAAAAGCACCAGCGGCGCATTGGCGACCGCACGGGCTATGGCGACGCGCTGCTGCTCGCCACCGGAGAGCTCGGAAGGGCGATGCTGCGCCCGCTTGCCGATCTGCATATAGTCGAGCAATTGCGCCGCCCGCTCGGCCGCCTCCTTGCGCGGCAACCCTTTTATCAGCTGCGGCATCATGATGTTTTCCAGCGCCGAGAATTCAGGCAGCAGATGATGGAACTGATAGACGAAGCCGACGTCGTTGCGGCGGATCGCCGTACGCTCGTCGTCGGAAAGCCGGCCGCAGGCACGGCCCGCCAGGATCACGTCGCCGGCGTCCGGCCGTTCCAGTAGCCCGGCGGTGTGCAGCAGCGTCGACTTGCCGGTGCCTGACGGCGCCACCAGTGCCACCATCTCGCCGCGCTTCAGCGAAAAATCGGCGCCGTTCAGAATGGTCAGCTTGCGTGGCCCCTGGACATAGTGCCGCTCGACGCTCTTCAGCTCGATAATGGCCTCGGCCATCATTCATACCTCAGTGCTTCGACCGGATCGAGCCTGGCCGCGCGCCACGCCGGAAACAGCGTCGCCAGGAACGACAGCGCCAGCGCCATGAGAACGACGGAGATCGTTTCGCTGGCATCCATGCGGGCCGGCAGCTGGCTAAGGAAATAAAGCTCGGGATTGAACAACCGCTCGTTGGCCAGCCAGGAGAAGAACTGGCGGATGCGCTCGACATTGAGGCAGATCAAGATGCCGAGCAGCACGCCGGCGATGGTGCCCACAACGCCGATCGCAGCCCCTGTCATCAGGAAGATGCGCAGGATCGCGCTACGCGTGGCGCCCATGGTACGCAGGATGGCGATGTCGTGGCCCTTGTCCTTCACCAGCATGATCAGGCCCGAGATGATGTTGAGCGCCGCCACCAGCACGATCAGCGTCAGGATCATGAACATGACGTTGCGCTCGACCTGCAGCGCGTCGAAGAACGTCTTGTTGCGTTGCCGCCAATCGACAAGGCTGATCGGCCGCTGCGCCGCCTCTTCGACCTTCGGCTTCAGCGCGTCGATATCGTCGGGATTGTCGGCGTAGATCTCGATCGTCTGCGCCCGGCCGTCCATGTTGAAATAAAGCTGCGCTTCCGAAAACGGCATGTAGACGATGGAGCTGTCATATTCCGACATGCCGACCTCGAAGATCGCCGTAACCGGATAGCCTTTCATGCGCGGTGTCGTGCCAAGCGGCGTGATGTCGCCCTCGGGCGAGATCAGCGTGATCGTATCGCCGAGCACAAGGCCGAGATTCTCGGCCATGCGGCTGCCGATGGCGACGCCCTCGCCGGTATCGAAGCCGACAATCGAGCCTTCCTTGATGTTGTTGGCGACGATCGTGATCTTGCCGAGATCCTCGCCGCGTATGCCGCGCACCAGCGCGCCTGACCCGCCGCCGACATTGCCTTGCGCCAGCACCTGTCCATCGATCAGCGGAATGGCGTATTTGACGCCGGGCAGGCCGTTGATGCGGCCGGCGACCTGGGCGTAGTCCTCCAGCGGCATGTCGAGCGGCTGCACGATCAGATGGCCGTTGACGCCGAGAATGCGCGTCAGCAGCTCGGCGCGAAAGCCGTTCATGACGGCCATGACGACGATCAGCGTGGCGACGCCCAGCATGATGCCGAGGAAGGAGATCGAGGCGATGACCGAGATCACCGTCTCCTTGCGGCGCGAGCGCAGATAGCGCCACGCCACCATGCGCTCGAAGCCGGAAAAAGGTCCCGCGGCCGAAGGTTTGGCTGCTGCCGCTTCGCTCATACGGTGGCACCGAAACGCTTTTTCACATCGCCGATCGGCAGCGTCTCGCGCTCGCCGGTCCTGCGGTTCTTAATCTCGATCTCGCCGGCTGCCACACCCCGCGGCCCGACGATCACCTGCCAGGGAAGACCGATCAGGTCGGCGGTGGCGAACTTGCCGCCCGGCCGCTGGTCGGTGTCGTCGTAGAGCACCTCCTTGCCGGCGGCGGCAAAGGCGGCATGCAGCTCGCCGCAGACGCGGTCGCATTCGGCATCGCCCGCCTTCATGTTGATCAGGCCGATATCGAACGGCGCAACCGCTTGCGGCCAGATGATGCCGTTATCGTCATGGCTGGCTTCGATGATCGCCGCGACCAGCCGCGACGGGCCGATGCCGTAGGAACCTCCAGAGACAAAATGATCCTTGCCGTCCGGACCGGTCACCTTGGCGCCCATCGGCTTGGAATATTTGTCGCCGAAATGGAAGATATGGCCGACCTCGATGCCGCGCGCCGAGACCCGGTCGCTCGCGGGCACCTTCTCCCACGCCGCCTCGTCATGCATCTCGTCGGTGGCGGCATAGGGCGTCGTCCACTGCTCGACGATGCCGCCGATCTCGGCGTCGTTCGAAAAATCGGTGTTCGCGCCGGGCACTGCCAGCGAAAGATAATCGCGGTGGCAAAACACCTCGCTCTCGCCGGTGTCGGCCAGGATGATGAACTCATGGCTGAGGTCGCCGCCGATCGGCCCAGTGTCGGCGCGCATCGGGATCGCCTGCAGCCCCATGCGCGTAAACGTCCTGAGATAGGACACGAACATGCGGTTATAGGCGGCCTTGGCGCCTTCATAATCGAGGTCGAAGGAATAGGCGTCCTTCATCAGGAACTCGCGCGAACGCATGACGCCGAAGCGCGGGCGCACCTCGTCGCGAAACTTCCACTGGATGTGATAGAGGTTGAGCGGCAGATCCTTGTAGGACTTGACGTAGGAACGGAAGATCTCGGTGACCATCTCCTCGTTGGTCGGCCCATAGAGCATATCGCGGTCTTGCCGGTCCTTGATGCGTAGCATCTCCTTGCCATAATCTTCATAGCGGCCGCTTTCGCGCCACAGCTCGGCCGATTGGATGGTCGGCATCAGGATTTCGAGCGCGCCGGCGCGGTTCTGCTCTTCGCGAATGATCCGGCAGACCTTGTCCAGCACCCGCTTGCCGAGCGGCAGCCAAGAAAAGCTGCCCTGCCCCTGCTGGCGGATCATGCCGGCGCGCAGCATCAGCCGATGCGAGACAATCTCGGCCTCGCGCGGATTTTCTTTGAGGATGGGCAGGAAATAGCGCGACAAACGCATGGACTGATCCGTGAGAGAGGATGGCGGCGCCGGAATCGGCGCGGCGCAGGCTTGCTTGCCCCGGCTTCATAGCCATTTCATGGCGGAATGGAAACCCGGCCCAGGCGCTGCACAGGCGCCGCAATTGCCGCACACGGCTTGCTGGACGTTTCGCAAGCAACGCCTGCCGTACTATTGTGCAGTGCAGCACGAGATTGCCTGTTTCCGGGCAAAATTCTTCGTGACATTTTCACCCGCCTTAGGCTAGTGTGCCCCGATAACCGAGAGGGCGGAGAAAAATCTGCCCTCCTACGCGGTCAAAGTCTTGGGAGGATGCGATCTAGGCGCGGTAACTCGCTGCCGCCGGACACCGGAAACAGATCGGACGCGTTTAAATTGCAAGGCCTCGCGCCTTGCATTTTTTTTGTGCAATCATTTGGTTAGCGCGACAGATTGCCAAACTACATGACGTTGCGTCAGCCCAAACCCGGCCTCCGGCCTTTACTTGGGTTGACCTTGATGGCTCAGCTTGATTTCAGGGCGTCGGCGTAGGCCTTGGACAGCCGGACATCGGGTAGCCGGCTAATGTGCGGGGCTCTGGTTGAAATCCGGCACGATGTGCGGGATGTCGTCGATGCCGAGACCGAGCCCTCTCGTGATGCCGTAGAAGATGCCCATGAGGACCAGCGTGGCGATCGTCGTGCGCAGCGCGGCGCGCAGCATATGCGGTCCGCGCGGTGCACTCGGAACCGTGCCAAGCGTCACGTCCTGGTCCTCGTCCTGCGTCCTCATGCTGAACGGCAGGACTGCGAACAGCACCACCCACCATGTGGCGAAGAACAGGGCGACAAACGAAACCCAGCTCATGCTTGCTCCAGTTCGACCAGCGTGCCGAAGAAATCCTTGGGGTGCAAAAACAGCACCGGCTTGCCATGCGCTCCGGTCTTCGGATTGCCGTCGCCTAGCACCCGCGCGCCGCTGGCTTTGAGACGGTCGCGCGCCGCAAGAATATCATCCACCTCATAGCAGACATGGTGCATGCCGCCGGACGGATTCTTCTCAAGGAATGCCGCGATCGGCGAACCTTCGCCGAGCGGCTCGAGCAACTCGATCTTGGTGTTGCCGACATCGACGAACACCACCGTCACGCCATGGTCCGGCAGCGCCTGCGGCGCGGTCACCCGGGCGCCAAGCGTATCGCGATAGGCCGCCGTCGCCGCGGTCAGATCCGGCACGGCAAGCGCGACATGATTGAGGCGTCCGAGCATAAGGGCTCCAGGTCTGGGGTAGTGAGTAGTGAATGGTGAATGGAATATTGCGCATTGCAAAACCGCTAACCCACAACAGCCTGCTCACTACTTGCTATTCACTATTCACTACCTCGTCACAAACACCGTCACCAGCGGCTTCTTGCCCCAGGCCTCGTTGGCCGCGCCGCGCACTGCGCGCCGCACCGCCTCCTGGACCAGGTCGAGGTCTTTTCGGCGCTGGCGGGGTATGGAGTCCACAGCGCCGATTGCCGCATCGATCATCAGGTCTTCCAGGCTCTCGCCGCCGGCATCGGCCTCGGCCACGCCGATGGCGACGAGATCGGGATCGCCGGCGAGTTCGTATTTGTCGTCGAGCACGACATTGACGGCGACATGGCCGGCAAAGGACAGCTTGCGACGGTCGCGAATGCCCATCGCCTGGTCGGTGCCGATCAGCCGGCCGTCCTTGTAGATGCGGCCGAACGGCACCTGGTCGATAATCGCGGCAGCACCTGGATAGAGCCTGAGCATGTCGCCGTCGCGCACCTGCGCCACCTGGCCGATGCCGGATGTCGACATCAGCGAGCCCTGCGCCACCAGATGCGCCGCCTCGCCATGCACGGGAACGCCGATCTGCGGGCGCACCCATTCATACATCTTGCGCAATTCGCTGCGGCGCGGATGGCCGGAGACATGCACCAGCGCATCGCCGTCCTCGATGATCTTGACGCCGAGATCGATCAGGCGGTTCTTGATCTCGAGGATCGCCTTCTCGTTGCCGGGAATGGTGCGCGAGGAAAACACCACCGTGTCGCCGGCCGTCAGCGCCACCGACTTCATCTCGTCGCGCGACAGCTTGGCAAGTGCGGCAAGCGGCTCGCCCTGGCTGCCGGTGCAGATGATGACGAGGTTTTCGCGCGGAATGAAGCCGTAATCCTCCTCGGCGATGAATTCCGGCAACCCGTCCATATAACCGAGTTCATCAGCCACATCGATGACGCGCTTCATGGAGCGGCCAAGTACCAGGCACTGGCGGCCGGCATCCCGCGCTGCCTTGGCGATGGAGACGATGCGCCCGACATTGGAGGAGAAGCTGGTGATGGCGACACGGCCCTTGGCATTCTGGATGACACCCTTGAGGCCCTCGCCCACCGCCACTTCCGACGGTGAGTCCCCCTCCCGCAGCGCGTTGGTGGAATCGCAGATCAGCGCCAGCACGCCCTTGTCGCCATAGGCGCGGAAGCGTGCCTCGTCGGTCATCGGCCCCACCGTCGGCGCCGGATCGATCTTCCAGTCGCCGGTATGGATGACGACGCCGACCGGCGTGGTGACCGCCAGCGACATCGGTTCGGGAATGGAGTGCGCGACGGGGATGGCTTCGATCTCGAACGGGCCGACGGTGAATTTCTCGCCGGCCCGGTAGATCGTCACCGGGATCTTCGGTGCCCCTTGCTCGCCCTGCCGCTTGGCTTCCAGCAGGCCGGCGCTGAACGGCGTCATCCAGACCGGCGCCTTGAGCTTCGGCCAGATGTCGTGCAGCGCGCCGTAATGGTCCTCATGCGCATGGGTAATGACGATGCCGCGCAGATTGGCGAGGTTCTCCTCGATGAAACGCGTGTCGGGCAGCACCAGGTCGACGCCGGGCAGGGTGGCATCGGGAAAGGTAACGCCGACATCGACGACGATCCATTCGCGCTCATTGGCCGGCCCATAGCCGTAGAGGGCGAAGTTCATGCCGATCTCGCCGACGCCGCCGAGCGGCACGAAGACAAGTTCGGCGTTTTCCGCTTTCGCCATGATCTTTCCTTCCTTGCCGGTCAAAATCTTGGGCCGTCAAATTCAAGCTGGTCAAATATTGGCCAGTCAAACGCCGGCCGATGCAACCGCGCCGAAATGCACGTCGCCGGCGGCAATCGTCAGAACCGAACCTTGATCGTCGCGGATCACGAAACGGCAGTCCTCGTCAATGGTCTCGAAGGTGCCGCGCACCACATTACCGTCAATTCTGACAGCAACCTGCCCGCCAAGCCCCGCCGCACGCGCCAGCCAGCGCCGCCTGACGGCGGCAAGCCCACGTCCTTCGTTCCACAGCCGGGCATTCTCGCTCCATGCATCCGACAGCGCCAGAAACAGCGTCTCGGCATCGCAAGCAGACCCCAGCGCGTTGAGCGACGTCGCTGGATAGGGCAAATCCTTGGGATAAGCCACCACATTGACGCCGATACCGACGGCCACCGCGGACTTGCTGCCATCGAGCATCGCCGATTCCAGCAGGATGCCGGCAAGCTTGGCGCCGGAAGCGAGCACGTCGTTCGGCCATTTTAGCTCGAAGCGGTTCTTGCCTTGGCTCGCGCCGTCGAGGCCGATTGCGATCCTGTCCTTAGGCACGACGGCGTCGAGCGCGTCGGCCAGCGCCAGTCCGGCAACGAAGCCGAGCGTAGCGGCGAGACGAAGCTCGGCATCGGTGATCACCAGCAGTGTCGCCGCCAGATTGCCCTCGGGCGTCGCCCAGGCGCGCCCACGGCGTCCACGCCCGCTTTCCTGTTTTTTCGATACGACCCAGAGTTTCCCCGGGTCACCGGCCCGCGCGTGCTCCAGCGCCAGCGCATTGGTGGAGCCGACCGTGTCGTGCGCCTCGAGCCGGAACCCTTCCGACGCCGCGGTTGGAGCCAGCCTGAACGTCATTCCGTCAGAAGAAGGTCTTGGCTGCGGCAGCGGCATACGTGCCGATCGGGCCGCCGATCAGCACGTAGAACAGCACGAAGGCGCCACAGAGGCCGAGCACGACCCGCAACTCGGTTGCCATCGGCACGAAGCCGCCGACCGGTTCGTCGAACCACATGATCTTGATGATGCGCAGATAATAATAGGCGCCCACCACCGAGGCCAGCACGCCGATAATCGCCAACGCGTAGAGATTGGCATTGATGGCGGCAAGGAATACGTACCACTTCCCCCAGAAGCCGGCGAGCGGCGGGATGCCGGCCAGCGAGAACATCAGGATGGTGAGGATGGTCGCCATGATCGGATTGGTCGCCGACAGGCCGGCGAGATCGCTGATCTGCTCGACATTGCCTTCCTTGCGCCGCATGGCGAGGATGAAGGCGAAGGTACCGAGCGTCATCACCAGGTAGATCAACATGTAGATGGCGACGCCGCGCACGCCGTCCTGGCTGTTGGCGGCAAGACCGACCAGCGCATAACCCATATGGCCGATGGAGGAATAGGCCATCAGCCGCTTGATGTTGGTCTGGCCGATCGCCGCGAAGGCGCCGAGGGCCATCGAGGCGATCGAGATGAAGACGATGATCTGCTGCCAGTCGGAGGCGATCGGCTTGAACGCCCCCATAGTGACGCGCACCATCAGCGCCATCGCCGCCATTTTGGGTGCCGCCGCCAGAAAAGCCGTCACCGGCGTCGGCGCGCCCTCATAGACGTCGGGCGTCCACATATGGAACGGCACCGCCGAGATCTTGAAGGCAAGGCCGGCCAGCACAAAGACCAGGCCGAAGACGAGGCCAAGCTGGCGCTCGCCGCCGCCCAGCGCCGTGGCGATCTCATGGAAGCCGGTGTTGCCGGTGTAGCCGTAGACCAGCGAGATGCCATAAAGCAGCATGCCCGACGACAGCGCGCCAAGCACAAAATACTTCAGGCCGGCCTCGGTCGAGCGCAGATTGTCGCGGTTGATCGCCGCCAGCACGTAGATCGCCAGCGATTGCAACTCGAGGCCGAGATAGAGCCCGATCATGCCGTTGGCCGAGATCATCAGCATCATGCCGAGCGTGCAAAGCAGGACCAGCACCGGATATTCGAACTTGTCGAAATGCTCCGCCTGGGCGAAGCGGACGGACATGACCAGCGTCACCGCCGAGCCGATCAGCGCCAGCATCTTCATGAAGCGGGAGAACGGATCCTGGACGAAGGCCTCGCCATAGGCATTGCCTTGCCCCGGGGAAAAGATCAGCCAGGCGCCGGCGATCACCAGCACGGCTACGGCAAGGCCGCTCACCGTGACGGTGGTGTTGGCGCGCGAATAGGCGCCGAGCATCAACAGCGCCAGCGCGCCGGCAGCGAGGATCAGCTCCGGCGTCGAGAGCGAAAGGCTGGAGAAAAGGTCCGCCGTCATGGTTCGCTAAATCCTCAGTCAGTTCGCCGCCGCGGTCTGCGCGGAGTCGATGGATGCGGTGACATTGGTGACGAGCGCCTTGACCGATTCGGCCGTCGCGTCAAACACCGGCGCCGGGTAGACGCCGAAGAAGATGACCAGCGCGACGAGTGGGTAGATGATCACCTTCTCGCGCGTCGAAAGATCGAGCAGACCCTTCAGGCTTTCCTTGGTCAGCGCGCCGAAGATCACCCGGCGATAGAGCCACAGCGCATAGGCTGCCGATAGGATGACGCCGGTCGCCGCGAAGAACGCCACCCAGGTATTGACCCGGAACACGCCGAGCATGGTCAAAAACTCGCCGACGAAGCCGCTGGTGCCGGGCAGGCCGACATTGGCCATGGTGAAGATCATCAGCACGGTGGCGTATTTCGGCATGTTGTTGACCAGCCCGCCATAGGCATCGATGTCGCGCGTATGCATGCGGTCGTAGATGACGCCGACGCAGAGGAACAGCGCGCCGGAGACGAGGCCGTGCGACAGCATCTGGAAGATCGCCCCCTGCACGCCTTCCTGGTTCATCGCGAAGATGCCCATGGTGACGAAGCCCATATGCGCGACCGACGAATAGGCGATCAGCTTCTTCATGTCCTCCTGCATCAGCGCCACCAGCGAGGTGTAGATGATGGCGACGACCGACAGCGAGAAGATCAGCGGCGCAAACATCTCCGAGGCGATCGGGAACATCGGCAGCGAAAAGCGCAGGAAGCCGTATCCGCCCATTTTCAGCAGGATGGCGGCCAGGATCACCGAGCCGGCCGTCGGCGCCTCGACATGGGCATCAGGCAACCAGGTATGCACCGGCCACATCGGCATCTTCACGGCGAAGGAAGCGAAGAAGGCAAGCCACAGCCAGGTCTGCATGCTGATTGGGAAATTGTGCGTCAAGAGCGTCGGGATGTCGGTGGTGCCGGACTGGAAGAACATCGCCATGATGGCGAGCAGCATCAGCACCGAGCCGGCCAGCGTATAGAGGAAGAACTTGAACGAGGCATAGACGCGTCGCTTGCCGCCCCACACGCCGATAATGATGAACATCGGGATCAGGCCAGCCTCGAAGAAGACGTAGAACAAGACGATGTCAAGCGCGCAGAAGACGCCGATCATCAGCGTCTCGAGCAGCAGGAAGGCGATCATATAGGCCTTGACACGCTTCTCGATCGATTCCCACGAGGCGAGAATGCAGAGCGGCATCAGGAAGGTGGTCAGGATGACGAACAGCATGGAAATGCCGTCGACGCCCATATGGTAGGAGATGCCGGAATCCAGCCAGGCGAACTTCTCGACGAATTGGAAGCCGGGCTGCGAATTGTCGAAGCCGGTCCAGATGAACAGCGAAACCACGAAGGTGAAAATCGTCGTGAACAGCGCGATGGCGCGGATGTTGCGGCGCGCGTTCTCGCTGTCGTCACGCACGAAAAGGATGAGCAGCACACCAACCAGCGGCAGGAAGGTGACCAGCGATAGGATCGGCCAGGCGGTCATCAGAGCATCATCCAGGTGACGAGTGCGGCAACGCCGATCAGCATGGCGAAGGCATAGTGGTAGAGATAGCCGGTCTGTAGCTTGACAACCCGGTTGGTGACGTCGACGACGCGCGCCGAAATGCCGTCCGGCCCAAGCCCGTCGATGACGGTGCCGTCGCCGGTCTTCCACAGGAAGCTGCCGAGGCGCTTAGCCGGCCGCACGAACAGCAAATCGTAGAGCTCGTCGAAATACCATTTGTTGAGCAGGAAGGCGTAGAGGCCGCGATGATGGGCAGCGAGGTTCCTCGGCATTTCCGGCGCGCGGATATAGAACTGCCAGGCAATCGCAAAGCCGATCAGCATGGCGATGAACGGCGACAACTCGACCCACAACGGCACTTCGTGGATTTCGTGCAGGATGTGATTTACCGGCAGCGTGAACAGCGACGCCTTCCAGAATTCGGCATAGCCCTCGCCGATGAAGGCGCCATGGAAGATCACGCCGGCGAACAGTGCGCCCGCCGCCAGGATGAACAGCGGCACCAGCATGACCGGCGGCGATTCATGGACATGGTGCATGACCTCGTGGCTGGCCCGCGGCTCGCCATGGAAGGTCATGAAGATCAGCCGCCAAGAGTAGAAGGAGGTGAAGCAGGCGGCAACGACCAGCAATATGAAGGCAAGCCCGGCGACCGCATTGTGGCCGGCAAACGCAGCTTCGATAATGGCGTCCTTGGAGAAGAAGCCGGCCGTGCCGATGATCGTCACCGGGATGCCGACGCCGGTCAGCGCCAGCGTGCCGATCACCATCATCCAGTAGGTCGTCGGAATGAGCGTCCTGAGGCCGCCCATTTTGCGCATGTCCTGCTCGTCGGAGACGGCGTGGATGACCGAGCCGGAGCCGAGGAACAGCAGCGCCTTGAAGAAGGCGTGGGTGAACAAATGGAAGATCGCCGCGCCATAGGCGCCGACGCCGAGCGCCACGAACATGTAGCCGAGCTGCGAGCAGGTCGAATAGGCAATGACGCGCTTGATGTCGTTCTGGACGAGGCCGACTGTCGCCGCGAAAAACGCGGTGAAGGCGCCGATGAAAGTGACCACGGTCAATGCCGAATGCGACAGCTCGAACAGCGGCGACAGCCGCGCCAGCATGAACACGCCGGCCGTCACCATGGTCGCGGCATGGATCAGCGCCGAGACCGGCGTCGGGCCTTCCATGGCGTCCGGCAGCCAGGTGTGCAGCGGCACCTGCGCCGACTTGCCCATGGCGCCCATGAACAGGAGCAGGCAAACGACAGTCATCGCCGCCTGCTTGTCTAACGCATAGCCGAGGAACGTCAGTACGGCCGGACCCTGCTGCGCGCCTTCGGCCGGAATGAACGTCGCCGCATTAGCGAAGATGGTGCCGAGGTTGACCGAGCCGAACAGCACGAACACGCCGAAGATGCCGAGCGCGAAGCCGAAATCGCCGACGCGGTTGACGACGAAGGCCTTGATCGCCGCGGCATTGGCCGACGGCTTCTTGTACCAGAAGCCGATCAGCAGATAGGAGGCAAGGCCGACGCCTTCCCAGCCGAAGAACATCTGCACGAGGTTGTCGGCCGTCACCAGCATCAGCATGGCGAAGGTGAACAGCGACAGATAGGCGAAGAAGCGTGGCCGGTCCGGATCGTGGTGCATGTAGCCGATCGAGTAGATATGGACCAGCGACGACACCGTGTTGACGACGACCAGCATCACCACCGTCAGCGTGTCGATCCTGAGCGCCCATGCCGCCTCGATGCCGCCCGACTGGATCCAGCGCATCACCGGCACGGTGAACACCTCGCCGCCGCCGAAGCCGACCGAGAAGAAGGCGACCCACGACAGCACAGCCGCGATCACCAGGAAGCCGGAGGTGATGTATTCGGAGGCCTTGGCGCCGAGCGAGGTGCCGAACAGGCCGACGATCAGAAAGCCGAGCAGCGGAAGGAAGACGATGGCCTGATACATTTTGGTTCCGTCAACCCTTCATCATGTTCACGTCTTCGACCGCGATCGAGCCGCGGTTGCGGAAGAAGACGACGAGAATGGCAAGGCCGATAGCTGCTTCGGCCGCCGCGACCGTCAGCACGAACAATGCGAACACCTGGCCGACCAGATCGCCGAGCGCCGCCGAGAAGGCGACGAAATTGATGTTGACCGCAAGCAGGATCAGCTCGATCGACATCAGGATGACGATGACGTTCCTGCGGTTCAAAAAGATGCCGAACACGCCGAGCGTGAACAGGATCGCCGAAACGGTCAGATAGTGCGCGATGCCGACGACCATCTCAGACTCCTTCGCCCGTCTTGACCTTGCGGATTTCCATTCCGGTTGCCGGCGTGCGGCCGACCTGGGCGGCGATCGACTGCCGCTTGACGCCCGGCTTGTGGCGCAGTGTCAGCACGATGGCGCCGATCATGGCGACCAGCAGCACCAAGCCCGCAATCTGGAAGTAGTAGAGGTAATCCGTATAGAGGATGTCGCCGAGCGCTGCCGTGTTGGAGCGCGTGGCCAGGTCCGGGATGGGCTTCGCGACCGTCGCCGCCAGTTTCGGCGCGAATGTGTAGCCGCCGAGCACGACGATCAGCTCCGCCGCCAGAATCAGCCCGACCAGCGCCCCGATCGGCGCATATTGCAGGGCGCCTTCCTTCATCTCGGCGAAGTCGACGTCGAGCATCATGACGACGAACAGGAACAGCACCAGGACGGCGCCGACATAGACGACGAGCAGGATCATCGCCAGGAACTCGGCGCCGGTCAGCATGAACAGGCCGGCGGCGTTGAAGAAGGTCAGGATCAGGAACAGCACCGAATGCACGGGATTGCGCGACGAAATGACCATGAACGCCGATGCCACCGCGACAAAGGCGAAGAGGTAGAAAAAGGCCGCCGCTAGTCCACTCAGCATGGGTTCCCCCGGGTTTCCTGTCAGAACAGGACGTTCGTCCTGTTTTTTGCCACCGCCTCCGGTCGGCAAGTTGCGTGTTCCTTAAACGAGGCCCTTTGCCCCGTCCATGCGTCAAATATCAGCGGTAAGGCGCATCCAGCGAGATGTTGCGCGCCAGTTCGCGCTCCCAGCGGTCGCCATTGGCCAAAAGCCTGTCCTTGTCGTAATAGAGTTCCTCGCGCGTCTCCGTCGCGAACTCGAAATTCGGCCCCTCGACGATGGCGTCGACCGGGCAGGCTTCCTGGCAGAAGCCGCAATAGATGCATTTCACCATATCGATATCGTAGCGCACGGTGCGCCGCGTGCCGTCATTGCGGCGCGGGCCGGCTTCGATGGTGATGGCCTGCGCCGGGCAGATCGCCTCGCACAATTTGCAGGCGATGCAGCGCTCCTCGCCGTTCGGATAGCGGCGTAGCGCATGCTCGCCACGGAAGCGCGGGCTGACCGGCCCCTTCTCATGCGGATAATTGATCGTCTCCTTCGGCGCGAAGAACTGACGCATCGACAGGAAGAAAGCGCTGACGAAATCCTGCAAAAGCAGTGACTTGGCGGCCTGGGACAATGCTGACATCACGCAAACCCCGTGATCTTGAGGAAGGCGGCGGTGGCGACCACCATGAACAGCGAGATCGGCAGGAAGACCTTCCAGCCGAGCCGCATCAGCTGGTCGTAGCGATAGCGCGGCACGAACGCCTTCACCATGGAGAACATGAAGAACACCAGGCAGACCTTGAGCACAAACCAGATCAGCCCCGGCACCCAGGTGAACGGCGCGAAGTTGAAGGGCGGCAGCCAGCCGCCAAGGAACAGGATGGTCGCCAGCGCGCACATCAGGACGACGGCGACATATTCGCCGAGGAAGAACAACAGGAACGGCGTCGAGGAATATTCGACCATATGGCCGGCGACGAGTTCCGATTCGGCTTCCACGAGGTCGAAGGGCGGCCGGTTGGTCTCGGCCAGCGCCGAGATAAAGAAGACGATGAACATCGGGAACAGCGACAACCAGTGCCAGTCGAGGAAGGTATTCGGCAGGCCGATCCGCGTGCCCAACCCGTCCTGCTGCGACAAAACGATGTCGGACAGGTTGAGCGAGCCGACGCAAAGCAGCACGGTGACGATGACGAAGCCGATCGAGACTTCGTAGGATACCATCTGCGCCGCCGAGCGCAGCGCGCCGAGGAACGGGTATTTCGAATTGGACGCCCAGCCGCCCATGATCACGCCATAGACCTCGAGCGAGGAGATGGCGAAGACATAGAGGATGCCGACATTGACGTTGGCGATCGCCCAGCCCTCATTGACCGGGATGACCGCCCAGGCCGAGATCGCCAGCACCGCCGACACCAAGGGCGCCAGCAGGAAAACGCCCTTGTTGGCGCCGGACGGAATCACCGGTTCCTTGAAGACGAATTTCAGCAGGTCGGCGAAAGCCTGCAGCGTGCCCCATGGGCCGACGACGTTCGGTCCGCGGCGCAATTGCACCGCCGCCCAGATCTTGCGGTCGGCATAAAGCACATAGGCGACGAAGATCAACAGAACGACGATCAGCACGACCGACTTCAGCAGGATCAGCAGCGCCGGCAGCACGTAGAAGGAGAAGAAGGTGTCCATGTCTACTCCGCCGCCTGCCTGAAGCCGTTTTTCGCCAGCGCCGAACATTCCGCCATCACCGCGGAGGCCCGCGCAATCGGGTTGGTCAGGTAGAAATCCTTGACCGGCGAGGTGAAGGTGCCCTTGTTCAGCCGCCCGCCGAGCTTCGCCACCCTGGCGATATCGTCGGCGTTGCCTGCCTCGACCTTGTCGATGCGGGCAAGATGCGGATACTCACCGTAGAGTTTTGCGCGCAGCTGCGGCAGCGAATCGAACGGCAGTTTCTTGCCGAGCACATCCGACAGTGCCCTGAGAATAGCCCAGTCCTCGCGCGCTTCGCCTGGCGCGAAGCCGGCACGATTAGTCTGCTGCACGCGGCCTTCGGTGTTGACGAAGGTGCCCGACTTTTCGGTATAGGCGGCTCCCGGCAGGATGACGTTGGCGCGGTGCGCGCCCTTGTCGCCGTGCGTGCCGATATAGACGACGAAAGCGCCGCCGGTTTTGGCCATGTCGATTTCGTCGGCGCCGAGCAGGAACAGCACGTCCATCTCGCCCAGCATACCGGCGACGTTCTTGCCGCCCTCGCCCGGCACGAAGCCGACATCGAGGCCGCCGACCCGTGCCGCCGCAGTGTGCAGCACGGCAAAGCCGTTCCAGTCGGCCCTTGCGGCGTTGACGGCGACGGCGAGCTTCGCCGCCTGGCCGAGCACGGCCGCACCGTCCGGACGCGCCAGCGCGCCCTGGCCGACGATGATCAGCGGATGCGTCGCCTTCTTCAGCAGCTGGAAGAATTTGCCGTTGCCCTCTGGGAGATCCTTCAGCGATTCCGGTCCGGCGCCGAGCTGCTCGTAATCGTAGCGCGTATCGCCGACATCGCCGATGACGGCGACCGGCAGATTGCCGGCCCGCCAGCGCTTGCGGATGCGGGCATTGAGCAAGGACGCCTCGAAGCGCGGATTGGCGCCGATGATCAGCACCGCATCGGCCTGTTCGATGCCTTCGATGGTCGGGTTGAACACATAGCTCGCCCGGCCGAGCGACGGATCGAGTGCGGCACCGTCCTGGCGGCAGTCGGTGTTCTTCGAGCCGAGCGAAGCCATCAGCAGCTTCAGCGCGTAGATTTCCTCGACGGCCGCGAGATCGCCGGCAATGGCGCCGATCTTATCGGAAGCGGCGTTCGAAACGGCCTCCCTGATGGCGGAAAAGGCCTCGGCCCAGCTTGCCGGCACCAGCCGGCCATCCTTGCGCACATAGGCACGGTCGAGGCGCTGCGTGCGCAAGCCGTCCCAGATGAAGCGGGTCTTGTCGGAAATCCACTCCTCGTTCACCGCCTCGTTGGTACGCGGCAGGATGCGCATCACCTCGCGGCCCCGGCTATCGACGCGGATCGCCGAGCCGACGGCGTCCATGACGTCGATGGATTCGGTCTTGGTCAGTTCCCACGGCCGTGCCTGGAAGGCGTAGGGTTTGGAGGTCAGCGCACCGACCGGGCAAAGGTCTATGACATTGCCTTGCAGTTCCGAAGTCATGGCGCTTTCGAGATAGGTGGTGATCTCGGCATCCTCGCCGCGGCCGATCAGCCCAAGCTCCGATATGCCGGCAATCTCGGTGGTGAAGCGGACGCAGCGCGTGCAATGGATGCAGCGGTTCATGATCGTCTTGACCAGCGGCCCGATATACTTGTCTTCGACCGCCCGCTTGTTCTCATGGTAGCGCGAGGAATCGACGCCGAACGCCATCGCCTGGTCCTGCAGGTCGCACTCGCCGCCCTGGTCGCAGATCGGGCAATCCAGCGGATGGTTGATCAGCAGGAATTCCATCACGCCTTCGCGCGCCTTCTTGACCATCGGCGTGTTTGTGAAGATTTCCGGCGGCTCGCCATTCGGGCCGGGGCGCAGGTCGCGCACGCCCATGGCGCAGGACGCCTGCGGCTTGGGCGGCCCGCCCTTCACCTCGATCAGGCACATGCGGCAATTGCCGGCGATTGACAGCCGCTCATGGAAGCAGAAGCGCGGCACTTCCGCGCCGGCGTCCTCAGCCGCCTGCAGCAGCGTGTAATGGTCGGGTACAGTGATCTCTTTCCCGTCGACCTTGAGCTTTGCCATTTCGCCTCAAACCCCTGCGGACGTTCCGCAATCTTTCCTTCCGGGCGCAGCCGAGGCCGCGCACGATATTGAATTCACTTTTTGGCCCCGGCCAACGCGGCCGCCTGACCGATCCAGCCGTCACGGCCGATACGGCCCTTCAACGACAGGTAATCTTCGACCCAGGCGATCTCTTGCGGCGTCCACGCGGCAATCTGGGCGTATGTCCAGATGCCAAGGCCGTTCAGCACCTTTTCCAGTTTCGGTCCGATGCCCGATATTGCCTTGAGGTCGACGGGCACGGCTGGCCGGTCCATCGGCTTGGGCTGCTTGAAATCTTCCGGCATCAGCCCGGCCGATGCGTCCGCTGCAACGGTGCTCGCATTCGCCACGCTCCGCGCCGCAGTGCTTGTCGCAATGTCGGTCACGTCATTGGCGAAGGACTGCGCCTCGGCAATCAGGGTTTTGGTGGCTGCGCGCGCCTTTGTCGACGAGCTTTTGCCGGTCGCAGACACGCGTTCGGTCCGGGCCTCGAAATCCTCGGTGACCGGCTGCCAAAGGCGCTGCGAGGTCTCGGCCGCGCCTGAAAGCACGCCCATCCAGATGCCAAAGGCGTGGTTGGCAAGGCCGATGCCGAGTGCCGTCATCGCCGCCGCGCCGGCGACAGGATGCGCCAGGAGATTGACGGCGCTGGCCATCTCCTTCGGCATCATCCTGGTCAGGTCCTGGTTCATCTTCAAGAACGGGTCCATATCGGGCGTCAAATCGTCGGGTATCGAAAACAGCGACATAGGTGGTCTCCTGGTCGTTTCCGTCTGCCCCGCGCTCGTTTCCTCGTTTCGGACATTCGCCCGCATTTCGAATTCTTCTATTCCGCCGCCGCCAACACCGGTTCGGCGCGGTGCGCGTTGCGCGAAAACTCGTCGATGCGCCGCTCCACCTCGCCGCGGAAATGCCGCATCAGGCCCTGGATCGGCCACGCCGCCGCATCGCCCAGCGCGCAGATCGTGTGTCCCTCGACCTGCTTGGTCACGTCGAGCAGCATGTCGATCTCGCGCTTCTGCGCCTCGCCGCGCACCAGCCGTTCCATCACCCGCCACATCCAGCCGGTGCCTTCACGGCAGGGCGTGCACTGGCCGCAACTCTCATGCTTGTAGAAGTAGGAAAGCCGGGCGATCGCTTTCACGACATCGGTGGATTTGTCCATGACGATGACAGCCGCGGTGCCTAGGCCCGATTTCAGGTCGCGCAGCGCATCGAAATCCATCGGCGCGTCGATGATCTGCTCGGCCGGCACCAACGGCACCGAGGCGCCGCCCGGAATAACCGCCAGCAGATTGTCCCAGCCGCCGCGGATGCCGCCGCAATGCGTCTCGATCAGTTCGCGGAACGGGATCGACATCGCCTCTTCGACGGTGCACGGATTGTTGACGTGGCCGGAGATGCAGAACAGCTTGGTGCCGACATTGTTGGGCCGGCCGAAGGACGAGAACCAGGCCGCACCGCGGCGCAGAATGGTTGGCGCCACGGCGATGGACTCGACATTGTTGACCGTCGTCGGGCAGCCATAGAGGCCGACATTGGCCGGAAACGGCGGCTTCAGCCGCGGCTGGCCCTTCTTGCCTTCGAGGCTTTCCAGCAGCGCCGTTTCCTCGCCGCAGATATAGGCGCCGGCGCCATGGTGCATGTAGATGTCGAAATCGTAGCCGGAGGTATTGTTCTTGCCGATCAGCTTGGCCGCATAGGCCTCGTCGATGGCGCGTTGCAGCGCCTCGCGCTCGCGGATGAACTCGCCACGCACATAGATGTAGGCGGCGACCGCGCCCATGGCGAAGCCGGCAAGCAGGCAGCCTTCGACCAGCGTGTGCGGATCGTGGCGCAATATGTCGCGGTCCTTGCAGGTGCCGGGCTCGGATTCGTCGGCATTGACGACGAGATAGCTCGGCCGGCCGTCGCTTTGCTTGGGCATGAACGACCATTTCAGCCCGGTCGGGAAACCGGCGCCGCCGCGGCCGCGCAGGCCGCTGGCCTTCATCTCGTTGACGATCCAGTCACGCCCCTTGGCGATGATGCCGGGCGTGTTGTCCCAGGCGCCGCGCGCCATCGCGCCGGCCAGGGACTTGTCGAAGCGGCCGTAGATATTGTTGAAGATGCGGTCTCTGTCCTGAAGCATTGCTCGTTCCTCAGACCGGCTTCTTGCCGGTCGGCCGGCTCTTGTTTGCGGGCGACGGCTTGGCCGGCTTGGCGGCAGCCTTCGCCGATGCGCCCTTGACCTCCGGCGCTTTGAAAGCAGACGCCGGCTCGGCCTTGTTCTTGGGGCCTTTGCGCTGTTTCGAGACGTCTTCGACCTGCGGCTCGGCCTTGTTGGCGTTGGCGGCCGAATGCAGCGGGGCTGCAACGCTCGCCGCCTTCTCCGTCGCTGGCGCAACTTTTGTCGCCGACGGCGATTTCACTGCCGGGCTGGTCTCGACCGCATCGGTCTTCGGCTTGCTGGCATTCGACGGCGCAACCGGCGCCGGTGCAGGCGCGGCAGGAGCAGCAGGTGGAACCGGTGCTGCGGCAGCGGCCGCCGGCGCCGCTTCCTTGGCGGCTTTGGTTGCCGCTTTGGCTTCCCGGTCGCGGGTCGCCTTGAGGATCGCCTTTTCGCTCTTAAGGGTCGTCAGGCCGCTGGCCGGCTCGGAAGTGACGCGGCCGTTTTGCGGTCCCGGTTTCACCGAAGCACCCTTGCCGGCGTCATAAAGGTCGATGATCTCGGCAAACCGCTCCGGCGTCAAATCCTCGTACGTGTCCTTGAATATCATCACCATCGGTGCGTTGACGCAGGCGCCGAGGCATTCGACCTCCTCCCATGACAGCGTGCCCTTGTCGTTGGTGTGGAACTGGTCGTGATGGATCTTCGAGCGGCACACATCCATCAGCGCTTCCGAGCCGCGCAGCATGCAGGGCGTGGTGCCGCAGACCTGGATGTGGGCGCGGGTGCCGACCGGATTGAGCTGGTATTGCGTGTAGAAGGTGGCGACTTCCAGCCCGCGAATATAGGGCATGTCGAGCATGTCGGAGATCGTCTCGATCGCCGCCTTGGTCACCCAGCCTTCCTGTTCCTGCGCCAGCATCAGCAATGGAATGATGGCGGACTGTTCGCGCCCCTTCGGGTATTTCTTGATCCACTGCTTCGCCGCTGCCGCATTCGCCCGGTTGAAGGCGAAGGAGGCTGGCTGGACGCTGGCTTCTGCGAGACGGCGGACGGACATTACGATTTCGCTTCTTATGTTTCTACTGGTTAGAGCTGTAGGCGCGATAGCAATCCTCGGATCGCCCCAAAACGCATACGAACTCTTCATTTCCACGCTTCACGCGGATGTATCCGTCATAGCGGCTATACACCCAAGCTATTGGCTTGCAACGATATTCTTCGGGCATCAATGACGCTACGAGGTTGTCATGAACCGCGCAGTTGGACGGTGTCGACGGCCGGCCATGGACAAGAATGCCCTCATCCATTGCTGGGATCTGGGTGCTCAAGCCACGGATTGTAAGCAGATCGCCTTCTGCAACAAGCTTGAACCTCTCCTTGAGAAGATCGGTTGACGAGAGACCCTCACCGGACCCAGCAAGCGACACTTCAGCGGAAGCCGCAAGGCATGCCGCGGCCAGAAACGCCTTTGACGGTCGAGCCATTCCCATCATCACCGATCGACCTCACCAAACACGATGTCGAGTGAACCCAACACGGCGGTGACGTCGGCCAGCATGTGGCCGCGGCACAAAAAGTCCATGGCCTGGAGATGCGCAAAGCCGGGCGCGCGCAGCTTGCAGCGGTAGGGCTTGTTGGTGCCGTCGGAGACGAGATAGACGCCGAACTCGCCCTTCGGAGCCTCGACCGCGGCATAGACCTCGCCGGCCGGAACGCGGTAGCCTTCGGTGTAGAGCTTGAAGTGATGGATCAGCGCTTCCATCGAGCGCTTCATCGCCGCGCGCTTCGGCGGCACCACCTTGCCGTCGAGGTTCGACACCGGCCCCGCGCCTTCCTTGCCGAGCAAAAGGTCGACGCACTGGCGCATGATTTTGGCCGATTGCCGCATCTCTTCCATGCGCACCAGATAGCGGTCGAAACAGTCGCCGTTCTTGCCGATCGGAATGTCGAAATCCATCTCGGCATAGCATTCGTAGGGCTGCGATTTGCGCAGATCCCAGGGAGCACCCGAGCCGCGCACCATGACGCCCGAAAAACCCCAGGCCCAGGCATCGGCCAGGGAGACGGTAGCGATGTCGACATTGCGCTGCTTGAAGATGCGGTTGCCGGTCAAAAGCGCATCGAGATCGTCGAGCGATTTCAGGAACGGGTCGATCCAGTTGCCGATGTCCTCGATCAGCTTCTGCGGCAGGTCCTGGTGGACGCCGCCGGGGCGGAAATAGGCGGCATGCATGCGCGACCCCGAGGCGCGCTCGTAGAACACCATCAGCTTTTCGCGCTCGACGAAGCCCCACAGAGGCGGCGTCAGCGCACCGACATCCATCGCCTGCGTCGTCACGTTGAGAATATGCGACATGATGCGGCCGATTTCCGAATAGAGCACTCGGATCAACTGCCCGCGCTTTGGCACCTCGATGCCGAGCAGCCGCTCGACGGCGAGCGCAAAGGCATGCTCCTGGTTCATCGGCGCGCAATAATCGAGCCGGTCGAGATAGGGCACGGCCTGCAGATAAGTCTTGGCCTCGATCAGCTTTTCCGTGCCGCGATGCAACAGCCCGATATGCGGATCGACGCGATCGACGACTTCGCCGTCGAGTTCTAGTACCAACCGCAAAACACCATGGGCAGCAGGGTGCTGAGGCCCAAAGTTGATATTGAAGTTGCGAACGGAAGTCTCAGCCATTTTGGCGTCTCAATTCGTCTTGGCTTTTTCGTCGCCTGGAAGGACGTAATCCGTCCCCTCCCAAGGGCTGAGAAAATCGAAATTGCGGAATTCCTGCTTGAGCTCGACCGGCTCGTAGATGACGCGCTTGGCTTCGTCGTCGTAACGCACCTCGACGAAGCCGGTCAGCGGAAAATCCTTGCGCAGCGGATGACCCTCGAAGCCGTAGTCGGTCAAGATCCGCCGCAGATCGGGATGACCTGAGAACAGCACGCCGTAGAGATCATAGGTCTCGCGCTCGAACCAGTCGGCGCCGGGATATATCCCGGTGATCGACGGCACCAGCGTCTCTTCGTCGGCCTGGACCTTGATGCGGATGCGGATATTCTGTCTCGGCGACAGCAAGTGATAGACGACGTCGAAGCGCTTCGCCCGCGACGGATAATCGGCGCCGCAGACGTCAATGATCGAAATGAACTGGCATTTCGGGTCGTCGCGCAGGAAGGTCGTCACCTCGATCAGGTCGCGCGGTTCGACAGAAATGGTGAGCTCGCCATAAGCGAACACCGCCTCGCCGATCCGGCCGATCAGCTTCTCGCCGAGATAGGTCGAGAGGTCATTCAACGCCTGGGTCATGCCGCTCACCGCTCGATCGTGCCGGTGCGGCGGATCTTCTTCTGAAGGAGAAGGATGCCGTAGAGCAGCGCTTCGGCGCTCGGCGGGCAGCCGGGCACGTAGATGTCGACCGGCACGATGCGGTCGCAGCCGCGCACCACCGAATAGGAATAATGATAATAGCCGCCGCCATTGGCGCAGGAGCCCATCGAGATGACGTAGCGCGGCTCCGGCATCTGATCGTAGACCTTGCGCAGCGCCGGCGCCATCTTGTTGGTCAGCGTGCCGGCAACGATCATGATGTCGGACTGGCGCGGAGACGCGCGAGGCGCAACACCGAACCTCTCCGAGTCATAGCGCGGCATCGAGGTATGGATCATCTCGACGGCGCAGCAGGCGAGGCCAAACGTCATGAACATCAGCGAACCGCTGCGCGCCCAGGTGATCAGCGCCTCGGTCGAGGTGACGAGAAAACCCTTGTCGGCGAGCTCGTTGTTGATCTCCAGGAAAAACGGGTCGTCAGACCCGACCGGCCTGCCGGTGTTGGGGTCGATGAGGCCTTTGGGCTTCGGCGCGACGAGCGTGCCGGAACTGTCGTTCAATCCCATTCCAGCGCTCCTTTTTTCCATTCATAGGCAAAGCCGATGGTCAGCACCGCCAAAAACACCATCATCGACCAGAAACCGAGCATGCCGATCTGGCTGAACGACACCGCCCACGGAAACAGGAAGGCCACCTCCAGATCGAAGATGATGAACAGGATCGACACCAGGTAGAAGCGGATGTCGAACTTCATGCGGGCGTCGTCGAACGAGTTGAAGCCGCACTCATAGGCCGAAAGCTTTTCCGGATCGGGGTTGCGATAGGCGACCAGGAAGGGTGCGGCAAGCAGCGCCAGGCCGACAACCAGCGCCACGCCGATGAACAGGACGATGGGCAGGTACGAACTCAACAATGCGTTCATGCTGCAGCTTTCCGTTGGCGGCCAATCCACTCTGATTACAGCACGGGACCCACTTGCGGAAGCGTGACAGTTTAACCACTGAACCGTTTTAGGGGGCTCTATGCTGCAACGCGGCGAGGGTTAGCGCAGCGCTTTCGGCGAAGCAAGTCAAACCTTGTTCAAATCGCGGCGCTGGACGGCATATCCGGGAAAACTGGTCCGATCCGCTCCTGTTTGATTTCCTTCACTTTTCACTCCACTTTTCTCTCCTGACATGGATCCCGCCAAAACCCTGCTAGCATGGCACGGAATCGCAGGTCCTCTGCTCTGTCTGACATCATCAGGATGCCGCCTTGATAAAGGAAAAAATCTCGCTCGCCATGGCCCGCCGCATCGCGCTGGCGGCACAGGGATTCAATGACCCGCGCCCTACCGGCACGCCCGACCGCCGGCATTTGGCCCGGGTGCTTGCCCGTACCGGCCTGCTGCAGATCGATTCCGTCAGTGCTGTCGTGCGCGCCCATTATATGCCGCTCTATTCGCGGCTTGGCCGCTACAAGCTGGCGCTGCTCGACGACGCCGCCGTGACGCGCAAGCGCCTGGTTTTCGAATATTGGGCGCACGAAGCCTCGTTCCTGCCGGTCGAGACCTATCCGCTCATGCGCTGGCGCATGCAGCGGGCCGAGCGCGGCGACGAGATGTATCTGGGGCTGGCGAAATGGGGGCGTGAACGCGTTGCCTACATTGAAGACATCTATCGCGCGGTGGTTGATCGCGGCCCAATCGCCGCATCCGCTCTCGAAGGCCAGAAAGGCTCCGGCGGCTGGTGGGGCTGGAGCGACGCCAAGCACGCTTTCGAATGGCTGTTCTGGGCCGGCCGCATCACAACGGCGTCGCGTCGCGGCTTCGAGCGGCTTTACGATCTGCCCGAACGCGTGCTGCCGCCGGCGATCCTAGCCCTGCCGGTGCCCTCCGCGGAGGACGCGCATCGCGAATTGCTGCGTATCTCCGCCCGCGCCCACGGCGTTGCGACAGCAGGCGACCTGCGCGACTATTTCCGCCTCTCTCCCGCCGACATCAAGGGCCGGATCGAGGAACTGGTCGAGGCGGGCGAGCTATTGCCGGTACGCGTCGAAGGCTGGGATAAAACAGCCTATCTCCACAAGGACGCCCGTTTTCCGCGCAAGATCGAGGCACGCGCCCTGCTTGCCCCGTTCGATCCGGTCGTCTTCGAGCGGTCGCGCACCGAAAGACTGTTCGACTTCCGCTACCGTATCGAGATCTACACGCCGGCCGAAAAGCGCCAATACGGCTACTATGTGCTGCCTTTCCTGCTCGGCGACAGGATCGTGGCGCGCGTTGACCTCAAGGCCGACCGCCCGGCCGGCGTGCTGCGTGTCCATGCCGCCTACGCCGAACCCGGCGCGCCGGCTGAAACCGCGGCCCAACTCTTCGAGGAACTGAAGCTGATGCAGGGCTGGCTCGGGCTTGAGCGCATCGAGGTGACGGCTGCCGGGGACCTAGGCCAGCCGCTCGCCGATGTTGCCGCCGTAGACGTGCGTTGACACAACTGCCTCCACAAGCCTAAATCCGCTTCAGACGGTCTCCTCTCGGCAAAGGGAGGAGCCAAGAGGGAATGCGGTGCGAGATCGCAAGATTTCAAATCCGCGGCTGTCCCCGCAACTGTAAGCGACGAGCCTCGGCCGAAAACCACTGGGACGTTCCCGGGAAGGCGGCATCAAGGCGATGACCCGCGAGCCAGGAGACCTGCCGTCTAGGACATAAGAATCCGATCGCCTGGCGGGTTTTCCGGGCAAGGAGCCTGATTTGGAACGCGACAGCAGTTTTTTGGCTGAGACAGCGGATTTATTGTCCGGCCATGGCGATTCCCTGGCCGGCGTTACCGTGATCGTCTGCTCTTCCTGCCGTGACGAGACCGGTTCGGACGCTCATCCCCGCGCCGGCGAGCTGCTTGCCGAGGACACACGCCGCGCCGCTTCCGGCGAAAACATCAATATCCGCACCGTCGAATGCCTCGGCAACTGCAAGCGCCGGCTCAGCGCCGCCATCCTGCGCGACGGCTGCTGGAGCTACGTCTTCGGCGACCTGACCAAGACCAGCGGTGCCGATCTCGTCGCTGGCGCAAAGCTCTTCGCCACCTCGACGGACGGTCTCATTCCATGGCGCGGCCGCCCCGATTGCCTGAAGCGCGGCCTTGTGGCTCGAATCCCTCCCCTCGACCTTTTGAAGGATCAGATATGACCGCTTCCGTCTCCCGCGTGCCCTGCACCGTCGTCACCGGCTTTCTCGGCGCCGGCAAGACGACGCTGATCCGCCATCTGCTCGAAAATGCCAAAGGCAAGCGGCTGGCCATCATCGTCAACGAGTTCGGCGACATCGGCATCGACGGCGAGATTCTCAAGGGCTGCGGCATTGAAACTTGCCCCGAGGAAAACATCGTCGAACTGGCCAATGGCTGCATCTGCTGCACCGTCGCCGACGATTTCGTCCCCGCGCTGGACCAGATCCTGTCGCTGACGCCGAGGGTCGACCATATCCTGATCGAAACCTCCGGCCTCGCTCTGCCCAAGCCGCTGGTCCAGGCCTTCCAATGGCCGTCGGTGAAGAGCCGGGTGACAGTCGACGGCGTCATTGCCGTGGTCGACGGACCGGCCCTGGCCGATGGCCGCGTCGCCAATGACATGGACGCCCTGCGGGCGCAGCGCGCGCAGGACGAGACGCTTGACCATGACGATCCGGTCGAGGAGGTGTTCGAAGACCAGCTCGCTTGCGCCGACCTGATCATATTGTCGAAGAGCGACCTGATGGACGCCGCCGGCTCGGCCCGCGCCAATGCCGTCATCGGCAAGCACGTGGCGCGCGCGGTGAAGATCGTGCCGACCTCACAAGGCAAGGTCGATCCGTCTGTGCTGCTCGGCCTCGGCCTCGCCGTCGAGGACGACATCGAGAACCGCAAGACCCATCACGACGACGAACTCGACCACGAGCATGACGATTTCGATTCGTTCGTCATCGACATCGCGTCGGTGTCCAACCCGGACGAGCTGGCACAGCGCGTCGCCACGGCTGCGGAGGAAGAAAACGTGCTGCGCGTCAAGGGTTTCGTCGAGGTCGGTGGCAAGCCGATGCGGCTCTTGCTGCAGGCGGTCGGTCCGCGCGTCAACCATTATTACGACCGCGCCTGGACCGCAGAAGACGATCGCCGCTCGCGCCTCGTCGTCATCGGACTGAAAGGGCTGAACCGCCCGGCCATCGAGCGTATCCTCGCCGGCTGACAAAGCACGAACCGCGATGCACATCCTCACCACCACATCCGCCTCGCTCGACGATCTCGCCGAGCCTGTTGATCTCAGGCAAACGCCTGCGGATGTCGTGGCGCTGTCCTTCACCGACAGCGACCTGGCAGGGTTGGCGGCGGCGTGGAAGGCAGATGCGGATCGCTTGCCGTCGATGCGGCTCGCGGCCTTGCGCGATCTGCGCCATCCGATGTCCGTAGACCTGTGGATCGACAGCGTTGCCCGGCACGCCAAGGTTATCCTGGTCCGCATCCTCGGCGGCTATGAGTGGTGGCGCTATGGCTGCGACCAGCTTGCCTCGACCGCCCGGGCGCGCGGCATAAAACTGGCGCTGCTGCCCGGCGAATGCCGCGACGAGGATTTGCGGCTGATCGAATGCTCGACGTTGCCGCGCGAAGAGCTCGATGGATTGCTCGACTATTTCCGCGAAGGCGGCCCGGCAAATATGACGGCGCTGGTGCAGAGGCTGGCGCGACTGGCGGGGCAAGACGCGGCTGTCGCCGAACCGGTCAGCGTGCCGAAAGTCGGCCACTATCAACCAGGACTAGGCGTCGTACAGCGCGACGTTCCCCTCCCCCTCGAGGGGAGGGTCCGGCCGCAGGCCGGGGGTAGGGTCCTCTCTGAAGCGTGCCAACACTTTGAAGCGCGCCAACAGAAAGCGTCGAGCACTTCCGCAACGACCCCACCCGGCCCTGCGGGCCACCCTCCCCTCGAGGGGGAGGGAGAGGTCGCCCCCGTCATCCCAATCCTCTTCTACCGTTCGATGCTGCTCGCCGCCGATGTCGCGCCCATCGACGCGCTTTTTGAAGCGCTGACAGCGCGCGGCATGGTTCCCGTGCCGATCTTCGTCTCCAGCCTCAAGGACCCCGCGTCGCTCGCCTTCGTCGAGACCGTGCTTGCATCGTTGAAGCCTGCCGCAATCATCACCGCGACCGCCTTCGCCTCGGGCGCCGAGCCCGGCGTCGAAACCCTATTCGACCGCGCCGGCGTGCCAGTGTTCCAGGTGATCGTCGCGACGACACGCCGCGACACTTGGCAAAACAATCAGCGAGGCCTTGCGCCCGCCGACCTCGCCATGCATGTCGTCCTGCCGGAACTCGACGGCCGCATCCTCGCCGGCGCTATTTCGTTCAAGAGCGAAAGCGAGACCGATCCCGCATTGGCCTTCCGCGCCCTCGCCAACCGGCCGGAGCCGGACCGCGTGGCGCAGGTGGCGAACCGTGTCGAAGCCTTCGTGCGCCTGCAGCGCACGCCGCGCGCGGAGCGCAGGCTCGCCATCCTGATCCCCGATTATCCGAGCGCCCCCGGCCGCACCGGCTACGCCGTCGGCATCGACGTGCCGTCCAGCGTGCTGGCCATGCTGCACGACCTGAGCGAACAGGGCTACGCCGTTGAAGAAATTCCGCAAACGCCGCGTGAGTTGCTGGAGGAGCTGGAGTCGGCTGACCAAGGGCTGGCTTTGCAGGACTATCTGACCTTCTCGAAGAAATTGCCGTCGGCGGCCATCGCTGCGGTGGAGGCCGCATGGGGGAACGCGGCAGATGAGACAGGTTTGTGCGAGGGGGGTGTTCAGGCGCCTACCGCCGCAAAATTCCCCTTCCGCGCAGCCACCTTCGGCAACGTCACCGTGGCGCTGGCTCCCGATCGCGGGCGTTCGGCCGACCGCCGTGCCGACTATCACGACCCGACGCTGCCGCCGCGCCATGCGCTGATCGCTTTTGGTCTCTGGCTGCGCAAGTCCCTCGGCGTCCATGCCCTCGTCCATGTCGGTGCGCATGGCACGCTGGAATGGCTGCCCGGCAAAACCGTCGCGCTTAGCGAAGCCTGTTTTCCCGAGATCGTCACCGGCGCCCTGCCCGTCATTTATCCCTTCATCGTCTCCAACCCAGGCGAGGCAGCACAAGCCAAGCGGCGCATTGCCGCCGTCACGCTTGGCCATCTGCCGCCCCCGCTGACCGGCGCCGGGCTGGACGAAAACCAGCACAGGCTTGAACGACTGGTCGACGAATATGCCCAGGCCGACGGGCTCGACCGCCGCCGCCGCGACCGGCTGGCGAAGCTGATCGTCGAAACCGCCCAAACGACCGGGCTCGCGTCCGAGGCGGGTGTCGCCGGAACCGACGCCCCCGACGAAGCGCTGCGTCGCATCGACGCCTGGCTCTGCGATCTCAAGGATTTCGCCATCAAGGACGGCCTGCACATCTACGGCCGCTCGCCCAATGGCGAGGCCGATCCACTGCGGCGGCAAAGCGCGGCAGCCGAGCAAGCCGCACTGCTTGCCGCCCTCGACGGCCGCCACGTCCCCGCCGGTCCCGCTGGCGCGCCGGCGCGTGGCCGGCGCGATGTGCTGCCCACCGGCCGCAATTTGTTTACCGCCGACCCGCGCACCATGCCGACGCCGACATCCTTCGATCTCGGCAGGGCGGCGGCCGACGAGGTCTTGCGCGGCTACATGCAATCGCATGGCGACTGGCCGCGCTCGCTGGTTATCGACCTCTGGGGCTCGGCCTCGCTGCGCACCGGTGGCGAAGAGATCGCGCAAGGCCTGGCGCTGATGGGCTGCCGGCCGCAATGGGATTCCGTCACCGGCCGCGTCACCGGCATCGAGGTGCTGCCGCCGGCAGCGCTCGGCCGCCCGCGTGTCGACGTCACCTGGCGCATTTCAGGCCTGTTCCGCGACATGTTCCCGACCCAGATCGCGCTGATCGACGCTGCAGCCAACGCCGTCGCCGCCCGCGACGAGGACGCGTCGGAAAACCCGCTTGCCGCCAAGACTCGCGCCGACGGCAAGATCAGCCCACGCATTTTCGGCACCTCGCCCGGCACCTACGGCGCCGGCGTCGAGGACTTATTGTCGAGCGGCGACTGGGCGGGGCGCGAAGAGATCGGCCGCGCCTATCTCGACGCCACCTCGCATGCCTATGGCGGCGCAGAGGGCGAAGGGCTTTCGGTACCCGGCGCGTTCGAGGGCCGCATCGCCGAGGCCGACCTTCTCGTCCACACCGGCGACGATCCCGGCCGCGACATCCTCGAAGGCTCGGCCGATGTCGCCTTCATCGGCGGCTTTTCGGCAGCCCTTGCAACACTCGGCAAGAACGCCGACGTCATCGTCCTCGACACCACCGACCCGCAAAAGCCAAAGCCACGCTCGGTGAGCGAGGCCGTGTCGCGCGTCGTGCGGGCGCGTGCCGTCAATCCACGCTTCATCGCCGGCCAGATGCGGCACGGGCCGCGCGGCGCCTCGGAATTCGCCGAGACCGTCGACCGGCTGGTCGGTTTTGCCGAAACCACAAATGCCATATCAGGCACGCTGATCGAAGCCGTGCACGACGCCTATCTCGGCGACCCCGTGGTCCGCGCCTTCATACTGCGCGAGAACCCGGTGGCGGCGAAAGTCATCGCCGAGCGCTTATTGTCGGCACGGCGGCGCGGTCTCTGGCATCCGCTGCGCAATTCAATCGATAACGATCTCGCGGCACTGATTGCCGAAGCGCAAGCGCTGGGGGTGGCGGCATGAACGCCTTCTCCCGCCGCGGCGCCTGCCCCGCTTTGTCGGCGCCGATGGAAACCGGCGACGGGCTGCTGGTGCGGCTCAACCCCATTGCTGGAGGCCCGATTGCTGGAGGCCCGATTGCTGGAGGATTGTCGCCGAAGTCGTTGATCAGACTCGGTGAATCGGCTCTGCGGCAGGGCAACGGCATCATGGAAGTGACCGCCCGCGGCAGCCTGCAAATACGCGGCCTGACGCCCGAAAGCGCCCGGCTGCTGGCGACGGAGGTCGATGCGCTAGGCATCGCGGTGCGCATCGGCGTGCCGGTCGAGACCGGCCCACTTGCGGGGCTCGACCCCGAAGAGATCGCCGACCCGCGCCCGCTGGCGGAGCGGATTCGCAAAACCATCGAGGCGGCCGGGCTGACGCAACGCCTCGGGCCGAAGGTTTCGGTCGTTGTCGATGGTGGCGGTCAGCTTGGCATAGGTACGGCGATCGCCGATGTCAGGTTGGTCGCCACGCGGAAGCACGAGGGAACTCGATGGCGGGTGTCCGTCGCCGGAGATGCACAGGGTGCGACGCCGCTCGCCGTGGGCGAGGAAGATGCGGCCTGTGACATCGCCCTCGCCATTCTAAGGATGATTGCCGAAAAAGGCCGCGATGCCCATGCGCGGGATTTGACGGAGAGACAGCTGAGATCTCTGGCAAATTGGCGTTCCGTCGCGCCCCCCTCTGTCCTGCCGGACATCTCCCCCACAGGGGGGGAGATTGCGCCCTCGTCTCAGCTTTCGCCAATCGCAAAGGATGCTAAGGGTGAGCCGCCGGCGAAGCTGCCGATCTCCCCCCAAGTGAGGGAGATGTCCGGCAGGACAGAGGGGGGCGCGACGGATCGCCGGCCCATCGGAGTTTTCGACTTGGCTGCAGCCGGAACCGCCCTCGGCATCGGCCTGCCCTTCGGCAGCATGCCTGCGGACCAAATCATCGCTCTCGTGCAGAGTGCCCTCACCCTCGGCGCAACCGAAGTCCGCTCGGCGCCGCAGCGCGCGCTGCTTTTCCTTGGCCTTGCGCCAGCCGCCTGCCTGCTGCTTCAGCAAGCCGCCGCAACCCTCGGCTTCGTCATCGACGCTGCCGATCCGCGCACCAGGATCGCCGCCTGCCCCGGCGCACCGGCTTGTGCCTCCGGCCGCATCGCGACGCGCGAAATCGCCGAGACCATCGCCGTGGAAAACCGCGACATCCTCGATTCTTCCTTGACGCTGCACATCTCCGGCTGCGCCAAGGGCTGCGCCCATCCCGGTCCGGCGGCACTGACATTGGTCGGCGGCGAAAACGGAGCCGGACTTGTCGTGGACGGGACGGCAAAGGCACTGCCCGCCGGATACAGGCCGGGCTACGACGTCGCGCACGGCATCGGCCGCGTTGCAACGGCAATCCGCAGCGCACGATATCCCGGCGAAACCACTGCTGCCTGCCTGGCAAGGCTTGGCACGGCCGGCATCACCGAAATCTACCGACAGGAATGAGCATGCCCGCCCAGAACTCCATCGCCTACGACTACATCCATGATGGTACGGCGATCTATGAGCGCTCTTTCGCCATCATCCGCGCCGAGGCCGACCTGTCGCGCTTTTCCGAGGCCGAGGCCGACGTCGCTATCCGCATGATCCATGCATGCGGCCAGGTCGAGGCTTGCAGGCACTTCGTTTTCTCGAGCGATTTCGTAGCCGCCGCGCGCACGGCGCTGGGGGCCGGCGCGCCGATCTTCTGCGACGCTCAGATGGTCTCGCATGGCGTCACCCGTGCCCGGCTGCCCGCCGGCAACGAGGTGATCTGCACGCTGCGCGATCCCCGGACCGCCGATATCGCGAAAAGGATCGGCAACACCCGCTCGGCCGCGGCCATCGACCTGTGGGGTGAGCGCATGGGTGGTTCGGTCGTCGCCATCGGCAATGCGCCGACCGCCCTGTTTTATCTGCTGGAAAGGCTGCGCGACGGCGCGCCCAAGCCAGCGGCAATCATCGGCATGCCGGTCGGTTTCGTCGGTGCCGCCGAATCGAAGGCTGCGCTGGCCGAAAATTCCTATGGCGTGCCCTACGCCATCGTGCGCGGCAGGCTCGGCGGCAGCGCCATGACCGCCGCAGCCCTCAACGCTTTGGCGAGGCCGGGCCTATGAACGCGATCGCAAAAGGTCGACTGGTCGGCGTCGGCACCGGTCCCGGCGACCCCGAACTTTTGACGCTGAAGGCGGTGCGCGCGCTGGCCGAGGCCGATGTCGTTGCGCATTTCGCCAAGCGCGGCAACAACAGCAATGCGCGCGCCATCGTCGGCGTCCATTTTCGCCCTGATTTGATAGAGTTGCCGCTGCTTTATCCAGTGACCACCGAAATTAACAAGGATCACAGCGATTACCGCTCGCAGATCACCGATTTCTACGAGGAATCGGCCGAAAAGGTCGCCGCGCACCTCAGCGCCGGCAGGATGGTCGCGGTGCTTTCGGAAGGCGACCCGCTTTTCTACGGCTCCTACATGCATCTCCACGTCAGGCTGGCGCACCGCTTCCCGACCGAAGTCATTCCCGGCATCACCGCCATGTCCGGCTGCTGGTCGGCAACCGGTCTGCCGATCGTCCAGGGCGACGACGTGCTGACCGTGCTGCCCGGCACAATGAGCGAATTCGAGCTGACCCGCCGCCTCGCCGATACCGATGCCGCCGTGATCATGAAGGTCGGCCGCAACCTGCCCAAGATCCGGCGCGCACTGGAAGCCACCGACAAGCTGGCTCGGGCAATCTACGTGGAACGCGGCACCATGCCCGGCGGCGTCTCGATGCGGCTTGCCGACAAGCAGGACGACCAGGCGCCCTATTTCGCCATCGTGCTGGTGGCCGGCTGGTCCGGCCGTCCCGAAGCATTGATGGAGGCGGGGGTATGAGCGGCCGCCTGACCGTCATCGGCCTCGGGCCCGGCAATGCCGACCAGATGACGCCGGAAGCAAGCCGCGCCGTTGCCGAGGCAAAATTCTTCTACGGCTACAAGCCCTATCTCGACCGGCTCGAGCTGCGCCCGGACCAGATTCGTGTCGCCTCCGACAATCGCGAGGAACTCGCCCGTTCCAGGGACGCGCTGCTGAAGGCCGCGGAAGGCCACGAGGTTGCGGTCGTATCGGGCGGCGACCCCGGCGTGTTCGCCATGGCGGCGGCCGTCTGTGAGGCGATCGAGGCAGGGCCGGCCGAATGGTGCGCGGTCGACATCGCCATCGTGCCCGGCATCACCGCCATGCTCGCCGTCGCCGCCCGCATCGGCGCGCCGCTCGGCCATGATTTCTGCGCCATCTCGCTGTCCGACAATCTGAAGCCGTGGGAACTGATCGAACTGCGCCTGTTGGCTGCGGCCGGCGCCGGCTTCGTCATCGCGCTGTATAATCCGATCAGCAAGGCGCGCCCCTGGCAGCTAGGCCGCGCCTTCGAATGCCTTGCCGCGATCCTGCCCGGCACCACGCCGGTCATCTTCGGCCGCGCCGCCGGCCGCCCCGACGAGCGCATCGAGGTTTTCCTGCTGGCGGACGTCGACGCGCAAAGAGCCGACATGGCGACCTGCATCATCATCGGCTCGCCGGAAACCCGAATCATCAAGCGCGGCGAGCGGCAGGCCCTGGTCTATACGCCGCGTTCGGCAGCGGGCTCGAGGACATGATCGACCATCGCGGCAAGGACTTCGACGGTGTCAGCCGACGCAACGTCCGGCAGCGCCGGCCTGCGGATCATGACCACCTCAAGACCCAGCGCCCGCGCTGCCGCGATCTTGCCGTAGGTCGCCTCGCCGCCGCTGTTCTTGGAAACGACGACATCTATGTGATGTTCCTGAAGCAGAGCCTGTTCGTCCGCCTCCGGGAATGGCCCGCGCGCCTGCAGGTACGCCGCATTCGGCACCGCGAGTTCCGGTTCAACAGGATCGACGCTGCGGATGACATAATGATGCTGAGGTGCGGCCTCGAAGGCGGCGACTTCTTGCCGGCCGAGCGCCAGCAACACGCGGCGCGGCATCGGTCCCAGCGCTTTGACTGCATCGACAACAGTATCGACCAGGACCCAGCGGTCGCCTTCGACCCTCTCCCAGCCTGGGCGTCTAAGCGCCATGATCGGCACGCCGGATCGGCGCGCCGCCTCCGCCGCATTGGCGGAGATTTGCGCCGCATAGGGATGCGTGGCGTCAATCAGCAGGTCAATGCGTGTTTCGCTGAGATACGCCGCCAGCCCGTCGACGCCGCCAAAGCCGCCGACCCGCACCGGCACCCCTTGCGCGACAGGGTTTTCGGTGCGGCCCGCCAGCGACAGCGTGATCGAGATATCCGTGCGCGCGGCCAGCTTTCCGGCCAGTTGCCGGGCTTCGGTGGTTCCGCCGAGGATCAGAATGCGGTGGGTCATCATGCCTGCTGAAGCTCAATCGCGCGCCGCCGTGCTCACTCCAAAATGGCTCACGATCGTCGGCATCGGCGAGGACGGTGTAGCGGGTCTCGGCGACGAGGCCAAGCGGCTGATTGCAGAGGCGGAATTCGTCTTCGGCGGCAAACGCCACCTTGCCCTTGTCGCCTCGCTCGTCAAAGGTGAAGCGCGCGCCTGGCCGGCCCCTTTCGATGTCGGGATGCGCGACGTGCTGGCGCTCGCCGGCAGACGCGTCTGTGTGCTGGCCTCCGGCGATCCCTTCTACCACGGTGTAGGCGTCACCCTGGCCCGTCAGGTTGCAGCGGCGAATATGCGGGTGATCCCCGCGCCCTCGGCCTTCTCGCTGGCCGCCTCACGCCTGGGCTGGGCGCTGCAGGACGTCGAGACCGTCTCGCTGCATGGCTGCCCGCTCGACCTGATCCGGCCTTTGCTGCATCCCGCCATTCGCATTCTCGCGCTGACCTCGGACGGCGATGCGCCGGGAGCGATTGCCCGTCTCATGACCGAGCTCGGCTTCGGCGCGTCGCGGCTGACCGTGCTGGAGGCGCAGGGCGGGCCGAATGAAGGGCTGCGCACAGCTCGGGCCGACGCCTTCGATCTTGAAAAGATCAATCCGCTCAACGTGCTCGCGATCGAAGTTGATTCGACTCCGCAAGCACGCATCCTGCCGCTGACGGCGGGCCTTGCCGATCATTTGTTCGAGCATGACGGCCAGATCACCAAGCGCGAGATCCGCGCCATCACCCTGTCCGCCCTCGCCCCCAGGCGCGGCGAATTGCTGTGGGATATCGGGGCTGGCTCAGGCTCGATCGGCATCGAGTGGATGCTGGCCCATCCCTCCATGCGCGCCATAGCCGTTGAGGCCGATCCGGCCCGCGCCGCCCGCATCCGGCGCAACGCTGCTGCCTGCGGGGTTCCCGGTCTCGCCGTCGTCAAAGGTGCGGCACCGCAGGCTCTTGCCGGACTGGAAACGCCGGCTGCGATCTTCATCGGCGGTGGCGGCAGCGATGCCGGCGTGCTGGACGGCGCGATCGATGCCTTGTCCGCCGGCGGCCGCCTCGTCGCAAACGCCGTTACGCTGGAGATGGAGGCGCCGCTGCTTTCCCGTCATGCCGCGCTCGGCGGCGAGCTCACCCGCATCGCCATGTCCCGTGCTTCGCCAGTTGGTTCGATGCAGGCCTGGCGGCCGGCTATGCCGGTCACCCAATGGAGCTGGATCAAGCCATGATGGTCGCGGGCATCGGCAGCCGCAAGGGCGTCAGCGCAAGAGACGTGCTAGCCGCGATAGAAACCGCGCTGGAAGCGCACGGATTGGCGCTGACGGCGCTTTCGGCACTCGCCACCGCTTCTCTCAAGCGTGACGAAAACGCAATCTCCGCCGCCGGACGACAACTCCGCCTTCCGGTGATCGTTATCGAAGAGGACGAGCTCGAAGCCGTATCGTCCCAGACAACCAGCAATTCCGACCTGTCGCAGGCGCATGCCGGCACGCCGTCGGTTTCCGAAGCCTCCGCGCTTGCTGCTGCCGGCAAAGGCGCGAAACTGCTCGGGCCGCGCACCGTGCTCGGTCCTGTCACCTGCGCCATCGCCATCAGCGGAGACGCGGCATGACCGTCCATTTCATCGGCGCCGGTCCAGGTGCTGCCGACCTGATCACCTTGCGCGGCAGCAGGCTGCTGGCGAGCTGTCCGGTCTGCCTCTATGCCGGGTCGATCGTCGCGCCGGAGCTGTTGCAGCACTGCGCGCCCGGCACCAAATTGATCGACACCGCGCCGATGTCGCTCGACGAGATCGAGGCCGAATATCTGGCAGCCCACGAGGCCGACCATGACGTCGCCCGCCTGCATTCCGGCGATCTGTCGGTCTGGAGCGCCGTTGCCGAGCAGATCCGCCGGCTGGAGAAGCATGGTATCCCTTATACGCTGACGCCGGGCGTGCCGTCCTTCGCCGCCGCGGCGGCAGCGCTGCGCCGCGAGCTGACCATTCCAGAAGTCGCGCAAAGCCTGGTGCTGACCCGCATCTCCGGCCGCGCCTCGAAAATGCCGCCCGGCGAAACCCTGGCCGGCTTCGGCCGCACCGGCGCCACGCTGGCCATCCACCTTGCCATCCACGCCATCGACCGCGTCGTCGCCGAGCTGACGCCGCATTACGGCGCCGATTGCCCAGTCGCCGTCGTCTTCCGCGCCTCCTGGCCGGACGAACGCGTGCTGACCGGCGCACTAGCGACAATTGAAGCGCAATTGGCTGCCGACCCGATGGAGCGCACGGCGATCATCTTCGTCGGCCGCTCGCTGGCGGCGGAAGGTTTTGGCGAAAGTTCACTTTACGACGCCCACTACCAGCGGCGTTTTCGCGGGCGGGACGGATTGTGAGCGGCGGCGGCAACAAAAACGAAACCAATACGGTCGAGCAGGCGCTCGCCCGGCTGAACTTCAAGCCGCGCCAACTGGAGCCCGGTCATGTCTGGCTGGCCGGCGCTGGCCCCGGCGATCCCGGCTGCCTGACGCTGGAAGTGCTGGCCGCCCTTGGGCAGTGCGACGCGCTCGTCTATGACGCGCTGGTCTCGCCGAAAGTGGTTGCCGTCGCCGAGGGCGCGGAACTGTTCTATGCCGGCAAGCGCGGTGGCAAGCCATCGATGAAGCAGGACGACATCACCGCTCTGCTGGTCCGGCTGGCGCGCGAGGGCCGGCGCGTCGTCCGATTGAAGGGCGGCGATCCCTATATTTTCGGGCGTGGCGGCGAAGAGGCGCTGGCGCTGGCCGGGGAAACCATCCCGTTCCGCATCCTGCCTGGCCTGACGTCCGGCCTCAGCGCGCTGGCCGCCACCGGCATTCCCGGCACGATGCGCGGCATCAACAAGGCGCTTATTCTGGCGACCGGCCATGCCGCCGGCACCGATGACGATCTCGACTGGGCGGCGATCGCCCGTACCGGCCAGCCGGTGGTCATCTATATGGGCATGGCCAATCTGCCGCTGATCACCGCCTCGCTGCTCGAGGGCGGACTGGCGCCTTCGACGCCCGCCGCGGTGATCGTCGCTGCGACGACACCGCAGGAACGGATCGTCGTCGCCACGCTTGCGACCATTGCCGAGGAAGCGGCGGCAGCCGGCTTGACCTCGCCGGCGCTGATTGTCATTGGCGGCATCGTCGCGATGCGCGCTGCACTGGCGGGTGAGCCATGACCCGCGCCATCATCATCGGCGCGCCGCGCTCGGGCTCGGGCAAGACCAGCGTCACTATCGGCATTCTGCGCGCCCTCGCCCGGCGCGGCCTGAAAGTGCGCGGCGCCAAATCCGGCCCCGACTATATCGATCCCGGCTTCCACACCGCCGCCACGGGCTTGTCCGGCGTCAATCTGGACAGCTGGGCGATGCCGCCCGCACTGCTCAACGCGCTGGCCGGCGAAGCGACCGAGGACGCCGACTTCATCTTCCTCGAAAGCGCCATGGGCCTGTTCGACGGGATCCCTGCTGCTCCAGGCCGTTCTGGCTCGGCGGCCGACCTCGCCCGGCTCTACGCCCTGCCGGTGCTGCTGGTGCTCGACGTCTCCGGTCAGTCGACCACGGCGGCGGCCGTCGCCAAGGGTTTTGCCACCTACGATCCGGATGTGCGCGTGGCCGGCGTCGTGCTCAACCGGCTGGGCAGCGAGCGCCATCGCCGGCTTTGCGGCGATGCCATCGAAGCGCTCGGCCTGCCCGTCGTCGGCGCCATCCTGCGCGATCCCTCGCTCAACCTGCCCGAGCGCCATCTCGGCCTCGTCCAGGCCGGCGAATATGAGAATCTGATGGCGCATCTCGACCGCCTGGCCGACATGGTCGAGCGCTCGCTCGACCTCGACGCGATCATGGCGCTGGCGGCCCCTTTCACGCCAGCGCCCGGCAACTTCGGCGACGCGCTGCCGCCGCCAGGCCAACGCATTGCGTTGGCCGAGGACGCCGCCTTTACCTTCCTCTATCCGCATGTCGCCGCGCATTGGCGCAAGGCCGGCGCCGAGATCGTCCCATTCTCGCCGCTCGCCGATGAAGCGCCCGGCGACAATTGCGATGTCTGCTGGCTGCCCGGCGGCTATCCCGAGCTCCACGCCGGCCGCCTCGCCGCCGCCGCGAATTTCAGGGCGGGCATGGCGAGGTTCGCCGCCACGCGGCCGGTGCATGGCGAGTGCGGCGGCTTCATGGTGCTCGGAAAGGCGCTCGAGGAAGCAACCGGCGAGACGCATCAGATGCTCGGCCTGCTCGGTCATTCGACCAGCTTCGCCAAGCGCAAGATGAACCTCGGTTACCGCGAGGCACGGCTGCGTTCCGAGTGTCCGCTCGGCAGCCAAGGTACGCTGATCCGCGGCCACGAATTCCATTATGCGCAGATGATTGCGACCGGCGATGACGAGCCGCTGGCCGACCTCGCCGACGGGCAAGGCAATCCGCTCGGCCCCTCCGGCTACCGGCGCGGCAATGTCAGCGGCACGTTCTTTCATGCCATTGCGAGGGGCGAGAGCATGATCCCGAAAAGTGGTAGCCGGTTTTCGGAATAGATCATGCTCAAACTCCAGATCCCCTCGCAACGGCAGATCCTCGAAGACGTCGCGCTTTGCCTCGTCTTCTTCACCCGGCTGCCGCTGCCCGGAACCGACTTCCGCGGCCGCAGCCTTGCCGCCGCGATCTGGGCGGCGCCCGTGGCCGGCCTCGCCGTCGCTCTCGTCGGTTCGTTGGTCTACGCCGTCGGCACAAGGCTCGGCCTGGCCGGAGGGTCCGCCGCATTGACCCTTGCGGCGATCTTGCTCGCCACCGGCTGCCTGCATGAGGACGGGCTTTCGGATGTCGCCGACGGTTTTGGCGGCGGCAAGACACGCGACAGAAAGCTGGAGATCATGCGCGACAGCCGCATCGGTGCCTACGGCGCTTGTGCGCTTGCTGTCTCGCTGCTGATCCGCTGGAGCGTGCTCTCGGAACTCGCCGGCCCGGCTCATGTCTTCTGGGCCCTCATTGCCGCGCATGCCGCTTCTCGCGGCCTGCTCGGCGCCTTCATGCACCTGCTGCCGCCGTCCCGCAGCGACGGCCTTTCGGCCGAAGCGGGCACTGTTTCCGCTGAAACCGCTGGTATCGGTGCCATGCTTAGCGCGGTCGCGCTGCTGGCGCTTGGGCTCGGCGGCGCCTTCACAGCACTCATCCTGCTCGGTCTGTTATTCGCCGCCTTCCGCGCGCTTTGCCTCAACCAGATCGGCGGCCAAACCGGCGACACCGTCGGCGCCCTTCAGCAGCTCGGCGAGATCGCAATCCTGCTCGTCGCTTCCGTTTCCCTATCCTGACTCTGTTTCGGAGATTTTGCCCCCATGCCTTTCAAATCACTCGATGAACTGCGTGCCGCCTGCCTCGACCTGCCTGCAGGCAGCGACGCCGCGGCCAACGCCGTCGCCCGCCGCCAGGACACGCTGACCAAGCCGCAAGGCAGCCTCGGCCGGCTGGAGACAATTGCCGCCTGGCTGGCGTGCTGGCAGGGCCGCGACATGCCAAAACTCGACCGCGTCAAGGTCTTCGTCTTCGCCGGCAATCACGGCGTCACCGCGCAAGGCGTGTCGGCTTTCCCCTCGGAAGTCACCGTGCAGATGGTGGCGAATTTCGCCGGCGGCGGCGCCGCCATCAACCAGCTTGCCCGCATTGCCGGTGCCGAACTCGACGTCATCCCGCTCGACCTCGACCGTCCGACCGGCGATTTCACCCAAGGACCCGCAATGAACGACGAGGCCTTCCTCGCCGCTGTCTCCGCGGGCTACGACGCGGTCAGCAGGGAACTCGACCTCGTCTGCTTCGGTGAAATGGGCATCGGCAACACCACCCCGGCGGCGGCCATCTCAACCGCGCTGTTCGGCGGCGGCGCGGAAAGATGGACCGGGCGCGGCACCGGCGTCGATGATGCCGGCCTTGTGCGCAAGATCGTCGCCATCGAGGCCGGCCTCAAGCGCCACGCCGAGGCTCTCACTGATCCCCTGCAGATCGCAGCCACGCTTGGCGGGCGCGAACTCGCCGCCATCTTCGGCGCAACGCTCGCCGCTCGCCGTCTTGGTGTGCCGGTGCTGCTCGACGGCTTCGTCTGCACCGCCGCCGCCGCACCCCTGGCGAAACTGCACCCGGCAGGCCTCGCCCACACACTCGCTGCCCACGTCTCCGCCGAATCCGGCCATCGCCGCCTGCTCGAAGCGCTCGGCCTGCCGCCGCTGCTTGATCTCGGCATGCGGCTCGGCGAAGGCTCCGGCGCCTGCCTCGCCGTCAACATTGTTCGTTCAGCGCTCGAATGCCACGCCCGCATGGCAAGCTTTGCTGAGGCTGGTGTTTCGGAGACGTAAACGCTCGCAAAGTTTGGGCTGCGTCGATGAACGAACCCTCGCAACATTTCGGAAACCCCAAACAGGGGCTTCGCGATATTCTTGCTCGGATTATCGAAGATTTCGACAGCAAGAGCGGAGCTTTTGCTGGGTTGAAATACAATTCGCCGTGGATACTGGCCACGGCGGATTGGGCAGAGCGATCCGGCCATACGGTCGAAGAACTGTGCGAGATGATTTCTCGATGGCGAATTTCAATTTTTTCCGGCGAGCAGACAAATCCGAAAATCGTTCAGATTTTCGAAGATCTTCGCAGCGCTGCGGAGGAGTGGAGAACCGAGACGGACTATGTCGATCCGCCTACTCCCTATAACCCTGAAGAGGCAAAATTCCCTAATCGCAAGGAGCTGAAAGCCCATACCCTTAAGGCTTGGAGTTCTTTGGGGCTATCGACGCAATGGCATCAATACGATGCCCGAGACCTTAGTTTTAGCGGAATCTTCGAAGACAAATTTGGTCATGATATTAGATTCTCGATGACTTTCAAGCTAGCATACGGTGGCCCCGTAAGATTGTTCTTCCAATTTCCTTACTATTCGGAAGGCGATCCGAGACATCTAGACCTCTTTATGCTTTCAGGCTGGTTTGTCTGTCAGGACCTCCGTTTGCCCGAAGCACCCGACCTTAAATGGACCGTCGGTAAAAGCAGGACAAACTTCGATGCCGTCGACGGCGTCTTGGCCATAGTGCGGGCGATCCTCAGCCGTCTGCGGCCAACTATCCAATAGCGGTTGCATAAATGCGGCCACCCGACAGCGGCGAAACATCCCGCTTTCTAGGTCTTTCCACCAATTTTCTGAAAAATTTGGTGGGTGCGCACAGGATTGAACTGTGGACCCGCTGATTAAGAGTCAGCTGCTCTACCAACTGAGCTACGCACCCACTCGGCCGGCAAAACCGGCGTTGGCGGGCATATAGCCGCCGACATCCGCCATGTCCAGCCCTGCCGGATTCATTTCCCGACAAATCGCACCGGGGGTCTCGTCATCCCTGGGCGGAGCGAACGCGAAGCGGAGCGCAGACCCTGGGACCCGTGCCGTGACAGTCGTCGAAGAACGCAGCGACGCGGATTAGCATCCGTCCGCAAATGAGCAGAAAGACGGCGGCTAGTTGAAGTCCAGCTTGCACCGTCGGCGCGTTGCCGTCCGGTCACGGCATGGATCCCAAAGTCTTCGCGAGTCGCTTCGCTCCTGCTCCGCCCTAGGATGACGAAGCGTAAGGGTAGGATCAGACAAACAGCTTGCCTTCCGCCACCTTGACCGCATGGCCGCCGATGCGGGCGGCTGCCAGTTTGCCGCCTTCGACATTCAGTTCGAGGCGAATGCGCGACGGCCGGCCCATCTCCAGCCCTTGCTCGATCCACAGCTGCGACGCACCATCCGTCGGCCGGTCGAAATGCATGATCGCGCCGGCGAACGCGGCCGCCGCTGAGCCGGTCGCCGGGTCTTCGTAGGACGGATTGCCGGGCACCATCATGCGGACATGGAAGGCGCTGTCGTGGTGCACCGTCTCGCGGCAATACACATAGGGGCTGGCGAAGGCCCATTCGCTCTTGCGCGGCGCCAGTTCCGTCCACGCCTGGTTGTCCAGCCTGATCCGGGCAGCCGCCTCTAGATTGGCGACGGGGATGGTCACGTAAGGCACTCCAGCCGACCAAAATGAAACGCGGTGGTTCTCGAAGCCGATCTCGTGCGGCCCAAGGCCAAGGGCCGCACCGATCGCCTCGGGATCGGCCGACAATTCCAGCTGCGCCGGCAGTTTCGCCAAGTCGAACTCGGCAAAGGTCGAACTATCGTGCTTGCTGACAGCGCAGCGCACCGGGCCGATATTTTCCTCGAGCACAAAGATGCCAGCGCCATTCTCGGCCCTTTCGGCCCCTGCCAATTCGGCCAGCGCTATCGCCGAGCCGACGGTTGGATGGCCGGCAAACGGCATTTCATAGTCGGGCGTGAAGATACGGATACGAGCCCGGTGTTTGGGATTATCGGGCGGCAGCACGAAGACGGTTTCGGACAGGTTGAACTCGCGCGCCATGGCCTGCATCGCCGCAAGGTCCAGCCCGTCACAGTCCAGCACGACGGCCAGCGGATTGCCGGCCAGCCGGGTAGTGGTGAATACGTCGTAAAGCAAGTAATTCCGCGGCTGCATTTCAGTAAGTCCTCTGCCTCATTCCCAACATGAGCGAAATTTAATTTGAATTTTGAACCATAAAGCCTGATTTGTGCACTGATGGGATATCACTGAACATAGGGGTCCGGCGTGGACCAGATTGTCAATCTGCCAAAGACGGAATCCGCTTCCGCCATCGAGACGGCGCTCGGGCTTGACCACCAGGGCCTGAAGACAAAACGCCGTCGCGGTTGGCTTTACGCGCTGCTTGCGCTGCTCGCCGTCGCCGCGGCGGTTGTCGGCTACCAGTGGTATTCCGGCTCGCCCGCCAAGATCGAATATACCACGACACTGGCCGCCATGGCCGATCTTACCGTCGCGGTTTCGGCTACCGGCACGCTGCAGCCCCTCACCCAGGTCGATATTTCCAGCGAACTCTCCGGCGTCGTCCGCTCGGTCTCGGTCAACGAGAACCAGCTGGTGAAGAAAGGCGATGTGCTGGCCGCTCTCGACACTGCCAAGCTGGAGGTACAGATCGAGCGCGCCCAGGCTTCCGCAAAGGCAGCAGCGGCGAGCGTCGAGGACGCCACCGTAACCCTCGCCGAAAACGAAATGGGTCTGGTGCGCGCGGTACAACTGACCAAGCGCGGCATGGCGACGGACCAGTCGCTTGAAGCGGCGACCGCCACGCGCGACCGCTCGAAGGCGGCGCTCGACATCGCCAGAGCCAACCTCGCCATGGCCAATGCCGATCTCAAGGCGCAGCAGACGGATCTTGCCAAGAGCACCATCTACGCTCCGATCGACGGCATCATATTGACGCGCTCGGTCGATCCCGGCCAGACGGTCGCCTCCTCGCTGCAGGCGCCGGTGCTGTTCGTCATCGCCGCGGATTTGAAGAACATGGAACTGAAAGCCGCAGTCGACGAGGCCGATATCGGCGCCGTCAGGCCCGGCCAGCATGCGCGCTTCACCGTCGATGCCTTCCCTGAACGGCCGTTCGACGCCGAAATCCGCGACATCTCCTATGCCTCGGTCACCACCGACGGCGTCGTCACTTACGATGCAAGGCTGGATGTCGACAACAGCGAGCTTCTGTTGCGGCCCGGCATGACAGCCACCGTCTCGGTCGTCACCAAGCAGGCCAGGAACGTGCTCACCGTGCCGTCGATCGCCTTCCGCTACCGGCCGGCCCAGACGGCGGAGCGCGGCTGGAGCCTCACCGACCTGTTCACCGGCCGCATGGGACGCCCCGGCGGCAACCGCCAGCACCAGGCGGCGACGAAGCCCACCGACGGCTCGCGCACACTCTACGTGCTGGAAAATGGGCGGCCGCATCCGGTCAACGTCAGGGTCGGCTCGACAGACGGAGAACTGACCGAGATCGTCTCCGGCCTGGAGGAAGGCGCACAAGTCATTACCGCCTCGCAGCAGCGGAGCTGATCGTGGCATCGGGCGCGATCACCCTCATAGGCTTCGAGAAGGTCTGGAAAAGCTATGGGCACGGCGAAGCCCGGGTGCACGCGCTGGCCGGCGTCGACCTCGCCATCAGGCGCGGCGAATTCGTCGCCATCATGGGGCCGTCTGGCTCAGGCAAATCGACGGCGATGAACATCATAGGCTGCCTCGACACGCCGACGGCCGGGACTTACAGCTTCGAAGGCATCGACGCCGGCCGTCTCGACCGCAACCGCCGCGCCGTGCTGCGCAACCTCTATGTCGGCTTCGTCTTCCAGGGCTACAACCTCTTGCCGCGCACCACGGCCGCCGAGAATGTCGAACTGCCGCTGATCTACCGCGGCGTTCGCGCCCGCGAGCGTCGCAGCCTTGCTATGCAGGCACTTGCCGAGGTCGGCCTTGTTGGCCGCGAGCATCATACGCCAGCCGAGCTGTCCGGCGGCCAGCAGCAGCGCGTGGCGATCGCCCGCGCCATCGTCACCAGGCCGACGCTGCTCGTTGCCGACGAGCCGACCGGCAATCTCGACACCGCACGCACGCACGAGATCATGGAGCTCCTGACGCAGCTGAACAGCGAGCTTGGCCTGACCATCGCCATGGTCACGCACGAAGCCGATGTTGCCGGCTATGCCCAGCGCACGATCCGTTTCCTCGATGGCCATGTCGCCTCGGATACAGCCAATCTCGAGATGGCCTAGCCATGATCTGGGAAACCGTCCGCCTCTCGCTCCGCTCCATCCGCCGCAACGTGCTGCGCTCGTTCTTGACGCTGCTCGGCATCGTCATCGGCGTTGCCGCCGTCATCGCCATGCTGACCATCGGCTCGGGCACCACCGAGAAGGTCAAGTCCGACATCTCCAAGCTCGGCAGCAACCTGCTCGTCATCCGTTCCGGCCGCCCGGCCGGGCCCGGCGGACCGGGAGGGCTCGACCAGGTAGTCCGGCCGCTGGGCGACAAGGATCTTGCAGCACTTGTCGCGCATCTGGACGGCGCGCGCGCGGTCTCGCCGGCCTCGCAAAAACAGGTGCGCGTCATTTTCGGCACCGAAAGCCTGACCTCGGGCGTCACCGGCACCGACAGCGCCTATCTCGATGCGCGCGACTGGAAGCTGGTTTCGGGCCGTCCGTTCAGCGATTCGGAAACCCGCTCGGGTACCGGCGCCTGCCTCATCGGCGAGACGGTGCGCCAGCAGTTCTTCGGCGCGGGCGACCCAGAAGGCGAGATCATCCGCGTCAACCGCACCTCCTGCAAGATTATCGGCCTGCTCGAACCAAAGGGCTATACCGGCTTCGGTCAAGACCAGGACAATGTCGTGCTGATGCCGCTTGCGGCCTATCAGCGTCGCATTGCCGGCAATCGCGACATCGAATCGATCTATGTCGCCGCCGACGACCGTACGCCAACCACGGTGCTGCAGCAGCGCGTCGAGGACATATTGCGCGACACGCGCCGCATCACGCCAGACCGTGACGATGATTTCTCGATCCGCGACATGACCCAGATTGCCGACGCCATGGCCAGCGCCACCACCACGATGACCGGCATGCTCGGCGCCGTCGCCGGCGTCAGCCTGCTCGTCGGCGGCATCGGCATCATGAATATCATGCTGGTCTCGGTCACCGAGCGCACGCGCGAGATCGGCATCAGGCTCGCCATCGGCGCCCACGAAAAGCACATCCTCATCCAGTTCCTGGTCGAGGCGACGGTGCTGTCGCTGCTTGGCGGCATCATCGGCATCCTGATCGGCCTGGCGCTGGCCGGCCTCGCCTCGGTGACGCTGACGATCCCGTTTGCGCCGAGCCCGGCGGTCATCCTGCTTGCCGTCGGCTTTTCCGCACTGATCGGGATGGTGTTCGGCTTCTTCCCGGCACTGCGCGGCGCCCGGCTCGACCCGATCGATGCGCTGAGGCACGAGTAGAGAGCGCCTCCAGACGCTGCCAATTTTTTATGCAGCCTGCCCTTGTCGGGGCACAATCTGCAATGATAGCAATGCTGTTGGGGATAAGGGGGGAATAATGGATGAGCAAGAAAGGGCGACTGGCTCTGGCGATGGTGATCGTCGAAGCCGCCTTGGCAGGGCTTTGGTGGAATTTGATCCGTTATGGGATGGACAATCCCGATCGCGTCACCCCTGACTTCCAGCAGGTTATTGGACAGACGATGGGAACGGCGATGGGCGCGCTCCTGGGTCTCGGCGCGCTCTTGTATTTTGTCGCCGCCCGCAACGACCGCAAGGCCATTGAAGGCAGGTCGCGACGTTAGAGTCGGATGTTCTAATCCCTGCTCGCAAAATGCCACTCTATCAGCGGCCCCATATGCGGCATCAGCCCGTCCGGCAGGTCGGCGGCATTGCGGATGATGACGGGTCCTTCGATTTCCGGCTCTGGCTCGGTGGCGACAAAGTCGCTGATGCGCTGCGCGATCTCGTCGGCGGAGGCCGTCTCGCGGTAGCGGCGAAAGATCACCGTGCCGCTTGCCGTCGACAGGGCGTAGTGGCGCCTGCCGCGTGTCGCGCCTGATAGATCGAGCCCGGTTTCCTCCCGTACCTCGCGGATCATGTTGAAGTCGACGTCGACAAGGCCGTCGCGGAAATCGGTGGGCTCGAACGAACCGGCGGCGAAGTAGATGCGCCCGGCATTGACCGTATGCGGCGCCATGCGGATCGCCACCAGCTCATTGTCGCCAGCGACCAGCATGGCGTGCGCGTAGGCATGTTCGGCGCCAGGCACCTGTCTATTGCTGCGCCAAAGCATGAAGGTCGAATACCGCACCGCATGGCAGCGGCCGACGAGGCGATTGTCGCGGTAGCTGAGTGCGGAAAGCAGCACCACGGTGCCGTCGAAAAGCGCCGGCCTGGCTGCGGTCTCACGCCGCCAGTTCGCCGCGATCGCCTCGGCATTATCGCGCTCGAACGGATGCGGGCCGGGATCGAGCCTGACGTCGATGGCATCGACCGGCAGGATGACGTTGCGCGGCAGATCGAAACTCACGCCTGTCTCACGCCATGTCGAGGGCAATTGCTACCGGGCAATGGTCGGATGCCTTCGGCCGGTCCCACCCGGCGCGTGGGAAGCGCTCGACCTCCTGGCCCGCCGGAAATATGGTGCGCCAAGGCTGCCCGTTACGGATGATATCGGGAACGGCGGTGGCGTTCTGCCTGGCTAGCGCCCTCGACAAAAGGATGTAGTCGAGCTGGCAGAGATGCCGCTCTTCCGGTCCGCGCGTGTGATAGAAAGTCCAGCGGTCCATTTCCGGCCGCCGCTCGACCGCGTTTTCGCAAAAACCGCCGGCAGTGAGCACGTCGATGCAGGACCGGGTCTCGTCGATGACCTCGAAGCGATGGCCGTCGAAAACATCGCCAGTGATCTTCACGCGCTGCCGGTAGTCGTTCATGTCGCCGCAGATTGCCCAGCGCTTGTCGGCGGCATGGTCCTTGCCGAAGCGCTCCTCGATGATCCGGCGCACCGCCTGCGCCTCGGCGATGCGCAGCGGCATTGTCGCCTCGCGGCCGTCGAGGCCGTTACGGGGCGAGCCCATCGACTTGAAATGCACGAGATACAGCGTCAACGGCGCGCCAGCCACCGTCAGATCGACTTCCAGGCAGTCGCGCCGGAAGATGCGTTCATTGGCCTGGTGACCAAGCGCCGCCAATTCCGCCGTGTGCAGCCCGAATTGCTCGAACGTGACATAGGCGTAGCTGGTCATGCGCACGAATTCGATCGGCTGGCCCTGCGCGGTCTCGTTGCGCATCATCACGGCGACGTCGATGCCGCGCGAATCATTGCCGGCGGTGGTGTATTTCTGCCGGTAGCCTTGCCCCACCATCTTGAACAGATAGCCATATTCGAAGGCCTTCAGCGCCTCGATATTGTCGACCTCCTGCATGCAGATGATGTCGGCGCGGGTGGCCGCGATCGCCAGCGCCGTCAACTGCCGCGTGTCGTCGGACTGCGCGATGGCCCGCGCCTGCTCGAGCATCTTGTATTCGGCCTCGCTCTGGATGTCGAAAAGCGCCAGCGTGCGATCTTCGTTGAGCTGATTGCGGTATCCGGAATAATCAAACCTGTTCATCAGGTTTTCGACGTTGAACGTGGCAAGGCGCAGCGACATGGCTTTGACCTTTGCCCGCAAGCGCGCCCGAAAACAAGGGCGCAGAAATCAGGCGGCTCTGATTGATCGCGCGCTCGCTAAGGTTGACGGAACCTTTTTGTTCATCTTCCGTTCAGATGGAAAGTTCCATCAATAGGCCCTTCCCCGGGTATTCTGGGCGTGGGGCCTGAATCTTCGGAGAGTGCGATGAAACCGCTCTATTTATCTTCTGTCAGATCCGGGCTGATGGCCCTCGGTCTGATCGCCGGCCTCTCGGCCCCCTCGCTTGCCGGGCCAATGCCCAAACCTCTGCTGCCGGTGGCGGGCAATGCCGCCGACATCGTGCAAATTCGTGAAGATTGGGCAGGCGGCAACGACAGGCAGATCTGGCGTTGGCGCAATCGCGGCTTTCGGCAATGGCACGGCGACGATGGTTGGAGATGGCGGTCCAACAATTTCCGCGGCCGTCATTTCTCAAGACACTGGGACAATGGCGACTGGAATGACAGCTGGCGTTGGCGCCATCACCGCCGCCATTACCGCGGCGGTTACTACGATGATGGTGCCGGCGCCGCGATTCTTGGGCTGGGCCTAGGGCTTGGCCTCGGCAGCCTATACAACAACTACAACTACTACGATGCCCCCGCACCGCGGCGCTACTACCGGACACAGCGGCTTTCCAGCGCGCATGTCCAATGGTGCTACAATCGCTACCGGTCGTACCGCGCCTGGGACAACACTTTCCAGCCCTACAATGGGCCGCGCCAGCAATGCTACTCGCCCTATAGCTGAGCAGGCCGACAACAGATCATCCGGCGCCGTGCTTCGCGGCGCCGTTTTATTTGGGCTGCCATCCGCTTCCGGCAAAAGTCGCGATAATTCTCGCAGCTCTGCCGATGATAACGCTATGTTTATCAGGCAGGCCTAATGATTGGCGATCAGACCACCCGCGATGCGACGATCGCCAGGGATTGCGTGCGATGGCCGAGGACGAACAGAGGGACAAACACCGGCAGCGCGTCTTCAAGGGCGCGACGATCCTGACCGGCATGACCAATTCCGAGGTCACATGCACGCTGCGCAACATGCATGCCGGCGGCGCCGAATTGAAAGTCGCGATCGACGCGCGCGTGCCCGACGAGTTCCTGCTCTATGTGCCGACCGACGGCATCGCCTACAAGACGGTGGTCCGCTGGCGCCGTGATGACCGCATCGGCGTGATGTTCACCGGCACCCAACCAAAGCCCAGCTGGCATTACGGCTGAGATTCCCGGCTTTATCCAGGTGGCAGGATTTGCAGCGTCTGCTCGTCAAACAGCGGCTCTTCCTGGCCGACGCGAACGAATAGAAGCTTTCGCAGTTCGGGTGATTGCACCTCGAAATACTGGATGCCGTCCGGGGCTTCGCCCCATTCGCCGCACGGTGGTTCGCCGACCTCGTCAGGGTCGGCAACGGCTTTCAATTCCTCGCGATAGGCGGCATCGGGACTGAAGACGTATCGCATGGTTCCCGCGGGCGCGGCCCCTTCGGTGTAAGGCATGAGCACGCAACGTGTGCTGATAGCCTTCTCCGTCTTCTGCGAGAATATACGTCCCAACGCAGCGTCAGCGGCTTCGCCGGGCAGCATATCGAAGACTTCGACGACGGGATCGGCCGGGCCGCCGTCGCTGTATTTGATGGCAAGAGCATTGCCGCCAAGCTCGAAATGGATTTGGCGAAAACCGAAATCACAGCGCTGCACCCAGGCCGCAAGCCCGACATCCCTGTCCGCCAGCCGTTCCCAGGTGCATTTGTCGACAGGCGGACGCGACGGCTTGCTTTGGTCGGCACGAGCCCCGGTGGCCATGGCCATAAGGACCGGCAGGGCGCAGATGCAAGCCGGCAGTCTCTTGCTATTCATCGCTGCAACCCGTCAAGGTAAAGGCATCCCAGGCTGAACCATCGGGATTGGCTTTGGCGAAATCGGGCCATTCGGTAAAAATCGCGCCGAAGTCAGGCAACAGCAACCCTGTCGGTGCCGGCGAGGCCTCGCGGGAGCTCAACTGCTCGGCACCGCCTGCGTTGAACGCATAGACCTGCCCGTCCCACACTCTGCACAGTCCGGTGCCGTCCTCGAGACCCGCCTCGCGATCATCGTCGGTGCAGGTGTGCCGGATCGTGCCCACAGGAAACGATTGCTTGCCATTGGTCCAGGTGATGTCCGACGGCAGACGAATGTCGGTATTCGGCACGATCAGCGAAAAGACCTCCGTCGTGAGCGCAGCCGGCTCGTTGTCGGTTGGCCGGAATTGTATCGTCGCCCCTGATCGCGGCTCGCGATAGGTCGCGTGGCTGAGTGAACATTCTGTTGCGTTCGCCGCTTGCAACAGGCTCAGCATGCTCAGAAAAATAGCTGCTGCTTTGCGGATGATCATTTAAGTTCCTTGGAGCAGCATCATTGTGAAGTTTGAGCATCGATGCTTTAGCATGGCCCAAGGTCATGGTCGAAAGAAAGAAATCGGTGATGCGAAATTCCATGATGATCATTTCGATCTGCGCATTTTTGTGCGGCCGCGCCTTCGCCGCGGAACCCTATGTGGGCACATGGTCCGGGGACAGATCGAACTGTACTGCCGTCGCGGATGTTCAACGCCAGACTGTCTACGCATTGTACCCCGAGGCACTGTCGGTCCCTGCTCTCGGCTGCGAACACGCAACGTTTCGCAAGACACCCACAGGCTGGGTGGCGCGGGCCAGCCAATGCTACGGTTCTGACCCGTCGGCCGAAGAGCCGTTCTCACGTGTCATCCATGTTGTGGTCGACGGGGCGACGGTGAGATTGACATGGCCTGGCTTCGACAGCGGAGTTCTTGTCAGATGCTGACGACAGGTGTCCTCTTCCTCTGGATCTACAGCGTCTAGGACAGCAGCTTCAGCACTAGATCACCCCGATGAGCAGCGCGGCTCCACCGAGGAAGCCAACGGCGCAGACCCACAGGAGCCAAAGCCCGCTCACCCTGCATTCGAGAACCGCTGCAGCCGGATTGGCGGGATCGTAGTGGACCTCGATCTTATCGCCCTCGAGGTAGCGCTGCGATTGACCGCTGACGAGGCTTGGCAGCGAGGCCGTCACGTTTGCGCCGAAAGCGATGCGATCGGCGGCGTAGCGCTGGCCGGCGACGTTATAGCTGTAGACGATGCGGGATTTGAAAACTGTGCGCCAGGGCCGATAGCCGCTGCCTCCGGCGCGGGCTTCAAATTTCTGCAGGCCCGAAGCGTCGATACGTCCCGTGGTTATAGGCCATTTGGCCGCCTGTTCGGCGAGCGACTTCTGGGCAAAGCCCATGCGCAGGATAAACAGCCCCATGACAAGCAGCAGCGCCGCGGCGCCGAGGTTCTGCGGCTTGGGCAAATGCGGCCCGATCGCCTCCAGGACGCCGCCGACGGAGAAGACCAGGACGAGCGCGCCAACCACCAGCCCGGCCGAAAGCTGGACCATGAACTTGAACGAGCCGTCGGGCATAGTGCGCTCGATCACGGCCTTGGCTGGATCGGCCGGATTGTAGAAGACGGTTACGCCAGCCCCGTTTGGAAATCGCGCAAGGATTTCCGCTACGGCGAAATTTCCAAGGTTCTCCCGCACGCTGTAGTGCGAACTGCGAAATTTCTTGCCGTTCACCTTGTATTCGAAGGTGATCGCCGGAAAGTTGCGCATCTCGGTCGACCCTCTGCTGTCCGAACCGGATCCCGAACTGGTCACCTCGCGAGCCTCGACTCGCGACGAGACGATCTTTCCCGGCGTCGGAGACCAGCGGCTGACCGCCCTCACCTCCCTCCACTTCAGGAAGGTGACGAGGGAGAGCATGCCGGCAACCGCGCAGGCAAACCCGATCAACAGAAATTTGAGTTCCAACGCTCACCCCCAGGCAATTTGTGCCGTACCCCGCGCAGGCATACCACGACGGTGAGAATAACGCGCCTGGTCAAAATCCTGTAACCAGCACATCTTCACGTAAAAGCCGGCGGATCGCTCCGCCGGCCGCTTTACGCAATTACTAAATTGCGATTTTAATTCTTGGCCCTGTCGACCAGCTTGTTCTTGGAAATCCACGGCATCATCGCGCGCAGCTTGGCGCCGACTTCCTCGATCTGGTGACTGTCGTTGTTGCGGCGGATGCCCTTGAAGCGCGACATACCGGCGCGGTATTCCTGCATCCATTCCGAGGTGAACTTGCCGGTCTGGATGTCCTTCAGCACGCGCTTCATCTCGGCCTTGGTCTCGGCGGTGATGATGCGCGGGCCCGAGACGTATTCGCCCCATTCCGCGGTGTTCGAGATAGAGTAGTTCATGTTGGCTATACCGCCCTCATAGATCAGGTCGACGATCAGCTTGACCTCGTGCAGGCATTCGAAATAGGCCATTTCCGGCGCGTAGCCGGCCTCTACCAGCGTTTCGAAACCGGCGCGGATCAATTCGACCAGACCGCCGCACAGCACAACCTGCTCGCCGAACAGGTCGGTCTCGCACTCCTCGCGGAAGTTGGTCTCGATAATGCCTGAACGACCGCCGCCGACGCCGCACGCGTAGGAGAGTGCCAAATCGAGCGCATTGCCCGAAGCGTCCTGGTTGACCGCGACCAGGCACGGCACGCCGCCGCCTTTCTGGTATTCGCCGCGCACCGTATGGCCTGGCCCCTTCGGGGCGATCATGACGACGTCGACCGAAGCTTTCGGCTCGATCAGGCCAAAATGCACGTTGAGGCCATGGGCGAAGGCGATTGCCGCGCCATCGCGGATGTTCGGCGCGATCTCGGATTTGTAGATGTCGGCCTGCAGCTCATCCGGCGTAGCCATCATCATCAGGTCGGCCCACTTGGCGGCATCGGCCACGCTCATCACCTTGAGCCCGTCGGCCTCGACCTTCTTGGCGGTCGCCGAGCCGGCCTTGAGCCCAATGGCGATATCCTTGACGCCGGAATCCTTGAGGTTGAGCGCATGCGCCCTGCCCTGGCTGCCATAGCCGATGATGGCGACCTTCTTGCCCTTGATCAAGTTGAGATCGGCGTCGCGATCGTAATAGACACGCATTTTTCTTCCTTCCCTTTTGGATTTAGCGGCCTTGCGGCCCGGTTTTTGCTCCATGAAGAGCGAGAAACTGCTGCGTCGCCCGGGCGGCATCGCCGCCGATCGCCACATCAGTCAATTCCAGCCGGTCGCCGAGCAGCAGGCGAATCTGCACGTCGCGGGCGACCAGTCCGAAAAAGGTGCGGAATGCCGCCTCCGCGTCCGAAAATTCGAGAAGCCCGGCCTGCCTGCCGGCTTCCAGCACCGGCTTCAGCCGCCTGGCCAGCGCGAACCGGCCGTTCTCCAGCACGATGGCGCCGAGATCGTCCTTCCCCGAACCGGCATGGCCGACCGCCACCCGGTTCAGCGCGATCGAGGTGTCGCTCGAAATTACCTTGAGCCAGTCCGAAGCGAAGCGCTCGAGGCTTGCCGTCAGCGAGGCGAGGTCGAGCCCCTTGCGGTCGACCGGCACTACCCGCACCTTGGACGCCTGCCATTGTACCGTTGCCGTCAATAGCCCGTCGCGATCGCCGAACCATTTGTAGAGCGTTTCCTTGGAACAGCTCGCCCGCCGCGCCACGGCGGTCATGGTCAACTGATCGCCCTCTTCGACCAGCAGGCGAAGGGCGGCGTCGAGCACAGCTTTCTGCCGCTCCGTCAGCGTCTCGCTGGTGTCGATGTCGTTCACAGCGTGCAACACAGTCTTTCCTCAGGAGGCAAACTCATCCGCAGTTCAGACACGAACTCGAAGGCGTACCGTACGTTACGGTTCTGCGTTATGGCGTATTGCCCGACCCGGCGCAAGCCCTTATTTCTGTAACGCGCTCCATACGGGGGCATCACGGGAGACACGAACGATGCTCGCCGGATTGCTTGCTCTGACCGTTGCCGCGGCGTTCGCGGGTGCCGCAATCTATGTCAGCGTCGCCGAACAGCCGGCGCGGCTTCGCCTCGAGGACAAAGCATTGCTGCAGGAATGGCAGCCTTCCTACAAGCGCGGCGCCGCCATGCAGGCCTCGATCGCCGTCATCGCGTGTATTCTGGGCCTCGTCGCGTGGTGGCAGACCGGAAATCTCGCTTATCTGGCCGGCGCAGTGCTGATCATCCTGCCTTGGCCATGGACGCTGCTGGTGATGATGCCCGCAAATCGGTTGCTGGAGGCGATGGACGCGAACACCCTCAATCCTGAAGCTCGGACATTGATCGTCAAATGGGGCAATCTGCATCTGGTCCGCGTCGGGCTTGGCGTTCTGGCGACGCTGGCGTTTCTCTGGGGCAGTGCCTGACCTCGCAGATCCGCGCCATCTTCGGCACGAAGGTGTGTCACTCCATGACGGCCGGATGGCGCAGCCGCCCAAGCAGAACTGACAGCGCGTCGAGCTCATCATTGGAAAGCCGGGCGCCGACCAGCCCCGCGATCGACCGGCCGTAGACGGCCCACATGCGGCGGCGCGTCTCGCGCCCCTTGCCGGTGATGCGGACCGTTTGCCCGCGGCCGTCATCGGCAACCCTGAGCTTCTCGACCAGCCCGTCGGCTTCGAGCCGCGCCAGGAGCCGGGAGACGTTGTATTGCGCAAACAGGGTACGCTCGGTGAGTTGGAACGGCCGCAATCCGCCCTCGCCTGCCTCGGCAAGCTCATGCAGGACGTCGTACCAGGCAAGCGACGGCAAGCCACTGTCCTTCAGCGCGTCCTCTGCTCTTTCCAACAGCTGGCGCGAAACCCGCATCAGGCGGGCCCAGGCCTTGATGGCTGGCGGTGAAGGAATCCCGGTCATGGTTGCAGCATAAGCGATAGATGCAATTGCATCAAGCTTGACGATAGATGCAAATGCATCTAGATAGATGCGATCGCATCAATCGTGAGAAGCAATTCCGATGAAGCATGAAATCTGCAAGATCGCCGACATTCCGGAAACAGGCAGCCTGATCGCTCCGTTTTTCGGCCGCGACGTCCATGTCTACCACAGCGGCGAACGTATCCGCGCCGCCGCCAATGTCTGCCTGCATTTCGGTGGCCCGCTCGACTGCAAGGACGGCAAGCTCGTCTGCCAATGGCACGGCGCCTCGTTCGACATGGCGAACGGTGATCGCCTCGAAGGCCCGGCGCCGAAGGGCTCCCGCCTGATGTTCCTCTCCACCCGCGTCGAGGACGGCGCCTTGAATTATGTCTGGGGAGAGTGAGATGACCGACAGGCTCACTCTCGTCAGCCACCATCTTTGTCCCTACGTGCAGCGCACGGCGATTTCACTTCGCGAAAAGGGCGTGCCGTTCGAGCGCGTCGCGGTCGATCTCGCCAACAAGCCTGCCTGGTTCAAGGCAATATCGCCGCTTGGCAAGGTGCCACTGCTTCGCATTGAGCATGACGGCCAGGAGACGGTGATCTTCGAATCGCTCGTCATCCTCGAATTCCTCGAGGAAACCCAGACCAATCCGCTGCATCCGACCGGTGCCTACGCCCGCGCCCGGCATCGTGCCTGGATTGAGTTCGGCTCGGCAATCCTCAATGCCATCGGCCGCTTCTATTCAGCACTCACCGAAGCCGCCTTTCTTGCGGAAAGCGAGGCTCTGTCGGCAGATGTTCGATCGCCTGGAAGTGGAACTGGCGAATGGCGCGGCTGGACCATGGTTCGACGGCGAGCGTTTTTCACTGGTCGACGCGGTCTACGGGCCGATCTTTCGCTATTTCGACGTCTTCGACCGGATCGGCGATTTCGGCATCCTGGACGGAAAGCCGCATGTCCAGGCCTGGCGCGAGGTGTTGCACAAACGCCCATCCGTGAAGGGCGCGGTCGCTCCCGATTATCCGCAACGCCTCCATGCATTCCTGCAGGCGAAGGGTTCGCACCTTTCGGAAATCATTCGCCGAAACGATCCGGCCATTGCGCTTCCGCAAGCCTGATCGGCCTGAACGGATCAATCACCGTTCCTGTAACCATGGAAGCAAGAAACAGCGGCGCCGGTGGGATTTTCGCCAGCGTTGCCACCAGCCTGTCGCGGACGAACGGCATCGCGGTCGAATCCGACTGATAGAACGGCGTCAGCACCAGCGACAGCACCTGAAAGACCCGCACATGCCATCGCCGCGCCCGGACGTAAGCCTCCAGCGCAGTATCGATACGATCCGTTCCTATGACCGCGTAGTTGAGCGCTGCTGCATCGAGTAGCGCCATGTTCGCGCCCTGCCCGAGCTGCGGGCTCGTCGAATGCGCCGCATCGCCGATAACAGCCAATCGCCGTCCGGCTGGCGTCTTCATCGTGTGATGGCCATAGCGCGCCAGTGAAAGCTGGTCGAAATTGTCGATCTGGTCGGTGAAGGCCGCGCATTCAGGCCACAGCCCGACCAATCTCGCCTTCCATGCCTCGAGGCCTGTTGCCCTTACCTGCTCGGCATCCGGCGGCTTTAGGCTCCAGAAGAATGCCGCCATCTTTTCAGTACCCGGTTCCGGCCGGCCGATCGGCAGCACGCCAATCATCACGCTCGCTCTGTCGTAGCGCTGCAGCAGCGCGTGCTCGTCGAAACCCCCGCCGCGCCAGCCAAGCGATCCCCAGAACGCGCCATAGGCGAGCGGCCGCGGTTCGCCCGGATTGTTTATGCACTGCCGCAATTTGGAGCGCGAACCGCTGGCATCCACTACCAGGTCGAACGGCCCTATCCTTCGTCCGTTGCCGCAGACCAATGTTGCCCGTTCGCCAGTTTCCAGCGTCTCGAGCTCGATACCTGTCTCGATGGTGATCGCTTGGCGCCGGACGGCGCGGAAAAGCACGCCGAACAGAGCCGCGCGGTGCACCGCCAGCCCGAAACGGCCGCCGCGCTGGGCATCGTAGCGGACGTCGAGCACTGTGCGGCCGGTTCTGGCGTCTGCACCATGCAGGCGGTCTATGCGGCTGCCTAGCGCTAGTATGTCTTCAAGCAGGCCGAGATCGGCGAGCACCGTCAGCCCGGTCGGCTGCAGGATCAGCCCGGACCCGACCGGCGTTGGCTGCTCGAAGCGCTCGAAGACAGTGACCCGATGCCCTGCGCGCTTGAGATAGAGCGCGGCGGCAAGTCCAGCCGGACCGGCACCGGCAATCGCGATATCCAGAGAATTGCCCATTTGCCCGTCCCAATCCAGGCCGGACAATCCTTTAGCGCTGTCCCTAAATCAAGCCGCCGTGTTCGTTGAGGCTTAGTCTTCAGCGTCGAAGACAGCACGCGCTTCACGCACCGCGCCATGGTTGAGCTCGGCCCACTGCATCAATTGATGCAAGGGTCCGAACATCGAGCGCCCGAGATCGGTGAGGCTGTATTCGACGCTCGGCGGTTTGGTCGGGAACACCTGGCGATGCACATAGCCGTCGCGCTGCAGATCATGCAGCGTCTGGGTGAGCATGCGCTGTGAAATGTCGGGCACCAACCGTCGCAATTCACCGAAGCGGTACGGCTTCTCGGCCAAGGCCATTATCAGCAGCGAACTCCATTTGTTGCTGATGCCCTGGATCACATCGCGAATAGGGCAATCCGCAAGCTTTGCGCCACCGTTGCCGGCTTTGTATATCTCGAGCTTCGATCTCAGATTGACGATCCTGCCGTCCATGGCTGGTTCCCTGGGTGTGCCTACCTCCCGCAAAACTGCCTTCTTTACGAGGGTCGGTCAATTCTTATTTTAGCGCTGGTCTCTTTTTGAGACTTACCTATGCACCCCGCCGCTTCGGCGCAACGTCAGGACATCTCATGACCGACACCCTTCTCGTCACCGGCGCCTCCGGCCAGCTTGGCCGCGGCGTCATCAATCATCTGCTTGACACGCTCAAGGTCTCGCCTCAGCGCATCATCGCCGCCACCCGCAATCCGGAAAATCTCGCCGATCTGGCAGCGCGCGGCGTCACCATCAGGGCGGCCGATTTCGACGACACGGCATCGCTGGCCAGTGCATTCACGGGTGCCGACAGGGTTCTGATCATTTCGACGGACGAGCTCGCCCTTCCCGGCAAGCGCCTGAAGCAACATGAGACCGCGGTCGCCGCCGCAAAAAGCGCGGGCGTTTCGCATCTGCTCTACACATCGATGCCCAATCCGGAGCCAGGATCGCCGGTGCTGTTTGCGCCCGATCACCACGGCACCGAGCAGGCGATCAAGACGAGCGGTATTCCCTACACCATCTTCCGCAACGGCTGGTATCAGGAGAACCTGTTCATGGCGCTGCCGCACGCCATCGCCTCGGGGCAGTGGTACACATCCGCTGGAGACGGCCGCATTGCCCATGGCGCGCGCGACGACATGGCCGCGGCGATCGCCGCCGGCCTCGCTTCGGGAGCAACCGAAAGCACGACATACACGCTGACGGGTCCGCAGGCCTATACGGTCGCCGAGATCGCAGGTCTCGTCGCCGAGGTTACCGGCAAGCCGATCGAAGTCGTCCAGCTTTCGGATGAAGCGCTGACCGAGGGATTGAAGGCAGCTGGCGTTCCCGAAGCCTTCGCCCCCATCATCGTTTCCTTCGACACCAACACCCGCTCCGGCCGCATCAGCATGGTGACCGACGCGGTCGAGACGCTGTCCGGCAGGAAGCCGCAGCCGCTGAAGCAATTTCTTGAAGCAAACAAGGCGGCTCTGGTGAGCTGAGCCTGACAAACGGCCGTGCCCTTGGAAGGGCACGGCCGTTTGTTCAGATCGCCACCTGAGTTCCGATCTCGACAACGCGTCCGGTCGGGATCTGGAAATACTCCGTCGCATCGGCCGCCGTGCGCGCCAGCCCGATGAACAGCTTGTCCTGCCAGACCGGCATGCCGGAATTGGGCGATGCCTTAAGCGAGCGCCGCGACAGGAAGAAGGACGTCGTCATGATGTCGAACTTCCAACCCTGCTTGCGGCAGATCGCCAGCGCGCGCGGGATGTTGGGCTGCTCCATGTAGCCGAAGGTCAGCGTCACCCGCATGAACAGCTCGTTGACGGTCTCCATCTTGACGCGCTCGCTGTCGGGCACGACAGGCTGCGGTGCCGTCACCACCGAAAGGATGACGTTCTGCTCGTGCAGCACCTTGTAGTGCTTCAGGCTGTGCATCAGCGCGGTCGGCGCACTCAGCGGATCGCTGGTCAGGAACACCGCGGTGCCTGACACCAAATGCGGCTTCTTCTTCAGCAGATTGCCGGCAAGGAAATCCAGCGGGATCTCGTTCCGGCGCGTCTTTTCGAACAAATAGCGGCTGCCGCGGATCCAGGTCCACATGGCCAGCACAATGGTGAAGGCCACCGCCAGCGAAGCCCAGCCGCCTTCGAACACTTTGACGATGTTCGAGGCAAAGAAGCCGATGTCGATGAACGCGAACAGCACTGTCAGGGAGATGGCCAGCCAGAGCTGCCATTTCCAGATGCGGCTCATGATCACGTAGAGCAGCACCGTCGTCACCAGCATGTTGCCGGTCACCGAAATGCCGTAGGCCGAGGCAAGCTTGCTGGATTCACCAAAGCCGACCACCAGAAGCATCACCACCAGCGCCAGCAGCATGTTGACGCGCGGCATGTAGATCTGGCCGGACTGTCTTTCCGACGTATGCAGGATTTCCAGGCGCGGCAGCATATTGAGCTGCACCGCTTGCCTGGTCAGCGAGAAAGCGCCGGAGATTACCGCCTGGCTGGCGATGACTGTCGCAGCTGTAGCCAGGACGACCATCGGAATAAGTGTCCAGCCTTCGTTCATCTCGAAGAAGGGATGGCCGACCACTCCGTTTTTCGCCAGCACGAACGCGCCCTGCCCGGCATAGTTCAGCAGCAGGCAAGGGAACACGATTGCCAGCCAGGCGAGCACAATGGGCTTACGGCCGAAATGGCCGAGATCGGCATAGAGCGCCTCGGCGCCGGTGACGGCGAGGAAGATGGCGCCGATCGTCACGAAGGCAACGTCGGGTGAATTGATCAGGAACGCGACGATGTAATGCGGGCTAACCGCCAGCAGGATCTCCGGGTCGGCGATGATGTGATTTAGACCGGAAAGACCAATGGCCAGGAACCAGACCGCCGTGATCGGGCCGAAGATCAGGGCGACGCCGCCGGTTCCAAACCGCTGTGCCGAAAACAGGATCGCCAGGATGACCAGCGTCAACGGCACCACATAGGGCTGGAAAGTCGGCGTGACGACATTCATGCCTTCGACCGCCGACAGCACCGAGATCGCCGGCGTGATGACGGCGTCACCGAAAAACAGCGAGGCGCCAACGATGCCGATGCCGAGGATCACCGCCGAGCGCGTCGGGAAACTGTTGCGTGCCAGCGCCATCAGCGACAGCACACCGCCCTCGCCGCGATTGTCGGCCCTGAGCACGAACATGATGTATTTGATGGTGACGATGATTGTCAGCGACCAGATGATCAGCGACAGCACGCCGAGGATGTCGCCACGATTGGCGACTTCGCCTCCGGAAGATGCCACCAGTGCCTCGCGGAACGCATAGATCGGGCTGGTGCCGATATCGCCGTAAACCACGCCGAGTGCGCCCAGCATCAGCACTTTTGTGCTGTGCTGCTCGACCTCAGAATGGCTCGATTGTTCGACGGGTTCTGCCTCGTTACCAGTACTGGTAAGGGCCATGGACGACACTCCGATAAGCGGGCGGTGCTCTACGCTTGCTGCGCTGCAATATCAAGTGCCGTCACGTAATGGCTCCGTGTCGGTATTGCGAGTCTTCCCGGCTTGGCAGCTCGATCCCTATCGGCAGACTGCCTGGAACGTTGCAACAGGCACGTTCTAGATCGCCACCTGAGTTCCGATCTCAACCACGCGTCCGGTCGGGATCTGGAAATATTCCGTCGCATCGGCCGCCGAGCGCGCCAGCCCGATGAACAGCTTGTCCTGCCAGACCGGCATGCCGGAATTGGGCGATGCCTTGAGCGAGCGTCGCGACAGGAAGAAGGATGTCGTCATGATGTCGAACTTCCAGCCCTGCTTGCGGCAGATCGCCAGCGCGCGCGGGATGTTGGGCTGCTCCATGTAGCCGAAGGTCAGCGTCACCCGCATGAACAGCTCGTTGACAGTCTCCATCTTGACGCGCTCGCTGTCGGGCACGACAGGCTGCGGTGCCGTCACCACCGAAAGGATGACGTTCTGCTCGTGCAGCACCTTGTAGTGCTTCAGGCTGTGCATCAGCGCGGTCGGCGCACTCAGCGGATCGCTGGTCAGGAACACCGCGGTGCCCGACACCAAATGCGGCTTCTTCTTCAGCAGATTGCCAGCAAGGAAATCCAGCGGGATCTCGTTCCGGCGGGTCTTGTCGAACAAATAGCGCGTGCCGCGGATCCATGTGGACATGATCAGCCCCATGCCGCAAGCGACCGTGATCGACACCCACCCGCCTTCGAGGATCTTCACGACGTTTGCGAGGAAAAATCCGGTATCGATCGTGCCAAACACCAGTGTGAGCGCGGCCGCCAGTGCAAGCTGCCATTTCCACCGGAACCGCATCACGACGAACAGCAGGATGGTCGTCATAAGCATTTCGCCAGTGACCGAAATGCCGTAGGCGGAAGCCAGCGAACTCGAACTGCCAAAGCCGACGACCAGCAACATCACGCCCAGCGCGACCACCAGATTGACCCGCGGCATGTAGATCTGGCCGGACTGCATCTCGGAAGTATGCTGCACCTCGATGCGCGGCAGCAGATTGAGCTGCACCGCCTGGCGCGTCAGCGAGAACGCGCCGGAGATCACCGCCTGGCTGGCGATCACCGTCGCTGCCGTAGCCAGCCCAACCATGGGCATCAGGGCCCAATCAGGCAGCATCTGGAAAAATGGATTGGTGGGTTTGCCGCCGTTGGCCAGAACGAACGCGCCTTGTCCGAAATAGTTGAGGAGCAAACAAGGAAACACCACGGAAAACCATGCCAGCACGATCGGCCTGCGCCCGAAATGGCCGAGATCGACATAGAGGGCTTCGGCCCCGGTGACCGCCAGGAACACCGCCCCGACCGTGACGAAGGCACCGGTGGGCGTATTGGCAAGATAAGCGACCGCGTAATAGGGATTGATCGCCAGCAGGACCGACGGGTCGTCCAGCAGATGGTAGACCCCGGCGGCGCCGATGGCCAGGAACCACACTGCCGTCACCGGCCCGAACACGGCCGCCACCCGGCCGGTGCCGAACCGTTGCACGGCAAAGAGCATTGCCAGGATGACAAGAGTGATCGGAACGACAAAGGCTTCAAGCGTCGGAGCCACCACTTCCAGGCCCTCGACAGCCGAAAGCACGGAGATGGCCGGCGTTATGATTGCGTCGCCGAAAAAAAGCGCCGCGCCGCAAAGTCCGATCCCCAGAATGAACCGGGCTCCCTTTGGATAAGCGCTGCGCGCAAGCGCCATCAGCGACAGCGTGCCGCCCTCGCCTTTGTTGTCGGCTCTGAGCACGAAGGCGACGTATTTTATCGTGACGATGATCGTCAGCGCCCAGACGATAAGCGACAGCACGCCGAGAACATCGTTGCGCGCTACCGGTCCCGACGATGCGTGCAGCGCTTCCCGAAACGCGTAAATTGGGCTCGTGCCGATATCGCCGTAAACCACGCCCAGCGCACCCAGCATCAGAACCTTGGTGCTGTGCTGCTCGACCTTGGAGTGGCTGGATTGTTCGATGGGTTCTGCCTCGCTACCAGCGTTGGCAAGGGCCATGGACGACACTCCCATAGACGTGCGGTGCTCTATGCTGCGGGGATGGAAAGGGCGTGCTGCCATGCCGGGAACGCAGGGCTATCGGCCCGCCTCTCTCCCCCAGCCACAAGCCTTCAGAAACCGTCTGATCGTTCCGGCCATGCCATACTCCAACGCATCGGCTGTCAACCCATGTCCGATGGACACTTCGGCCAATGCCGGGATGCGCCTGGCCAGTGCCGGCAAATTGCTCACTACAAGGTCGTGCCCGGCATTGACCTGGAGCCCTGCAGCCAGTGCGGCATCCGCCGTTTTTCCCAATTTCTCCAATTCCTTCGCCGCTTTTGCCGAATCGGAATGATAGCTGCCATATGGACCCGTATAGAGTTCGATCCGGTCGGCGCCGGTGTCGCGAGCGGCTTTCACGCCATCGGGATCCGGATCGGAAAACAGCGATACGCGAAAGCCTCCCTTCTTCAGGCGCTTGACGACCGGTGTCAGGAACGCAGCCTCTGCGGTGAAGTTCCAGCCATGATCGGAAGTCGCCTGCTCCGGGTGGTCCGGCACCAGCGTCACCTGCTCCGGCTGGTGCTTTTCCACAAGCGCCAGGAAATCCTCGGTCGGATAGCCCTCGATGTTGAATTCCGCATTCGGGAACTCGTCGTCGATCAGCGCCCTGATCTGCGGCAGATCGGAATGCCTGGTGTGCCGCTCGTCGGGTCGCGGGTGCACCGTCAGCCCATGCGCGCCGGCAGCAAGGGCGATGCGTCCAAGCCCGGTCACGCTTGGCCACGGCAGGTCGCGCCGGTTGCGCAGCATGGCGATAGCATTGAGGTTGACGGAAAGCTTTGCAGGCATTTGCACGGCTCCAGGCTGATCTTGGCGCGCATCTATACCGCCTTTAACGGGAACAGACAGAGGGTTTCAGGTGTTCCAAGGTGAGCGAAGAAAATCGAGTGCAAGGAGTTCCCTGTTGAATTTTCTCGATACCGTGCCGGCGGTCCGCCGCATCGACACCGATAGCGAAGATCTCTTCGCCATCGATGTCGTCGGCCATGTCGCAGCGGCTGACGCCGAAAACCTGTTCGGATTGCTGGAGGCGGCCTACGCGCTGCATCCGAAGATCGACGTGCTGGTGCGTCTGATCGACCATGAGGGTGTCGACTGGGCCGACGTATCGGACGAGACGATCGAACAGGGCATAGCTCATGCCGTGGAGCATATCGGCCGCTGCGCGGCGGTCGGCGAACCGAACTGGATAGCGGAGGCAAGAGCCTTTTTGCCCGCTTCTTTGCCCATCGAACTCCGGCATTTCGAGGCCAAGGACGAAGCCGCTGCCTGGGAATGGCTTGGCGCCAGACCGATCGCCCAGCGCTGATACGACGGACCAGACAGCCCTATCGGACGATCGTCAGCCGTTCGGCCGCGCGCGTGATGGCGGTGTAGAGCCAACGCTGGCGGGTTTCCTTGAATGCCCAGCTTTCGTCGAAAAGCACGATCTCGTTCCATTGCGACCCTTGCGCCTTGTGCACGGTCAGCGCGTAGCCGTAATCGAAATCGTCGAAGCGCTTCTTCTGCTGCCAGGGAATATCGGCGTCGGGATCCTCGAATGCGGCTTTGAGCAGCTTGATCTTGGCGACGCCGCGATCCGGGTCATCTTCCTCCGGCGAGACCAGCAGATTGATGCCGGGCTTGACCGTCTCGCGCGACGAGGTCATCACCTTCCAAAGCGACCCATTGAGCAGCCCCTTGGCCGGATCGTTGCGCAGGCAGACCAGCTTGTCGCCGGCTTGCGGATAATCGGCGTTGAACCCCTTCAGCTCGCGCAGCCGCTGGTTATAGCGGCGGCGCGTGCGGTTGGTGCCGACCAGCACCTGGTCAGCCTTCAGCACCAATTCCTGGGTGACGTCTTCCTTGCCGATCACTTGCGCCGCGCCATAGTCGCCGCGCATGAACTCGCGGCCCTCGCGCACGTCGAGCGCCAGCCTGATGATCGGGTTATCGCGCGCCTGGCGGTGGATTTCGGTGAGCAGAATGTCCGGCTCGTGGTCGGTGAAGAAGCCGCCGCCGGAGATCGGCGGCAACTGGCCGGGATCACCGAGAACCAGGATCGGCGTGCCGAAGCTCATCAGGTCACGGCCAAGCTGCTCGTCGACCATCGAGCATTCGTCGATGACGACGAGCTTGGCCCGCGAGATCGGACTCTGCCGGTTGAGCGAAAACGTCGGCGACATCGAGGTCTTGCCGGTCACCTCGTCCGATACCGATTCCTCGCCCTTCGGCCGGTAGATCAGCGAATGGATGGTGCGGGCATTGACCGCGCCCTTGGAACGCAGCACCTGCGCCGCCTTGCCCGTGAAGGCGGCGAACTGCACCTGGCCGTCGACATGCTCGGCGAAATAGCGCGCCAGCGTCGTCTTGCCGGTGCCGGCATAGCCAAACAGCCGGAACAGCTGCGGCCTGCCGGTTTTCAGCCAGCCGGCCACCGCCTTCAGCGCCTCATCCTGTTGAGGAGAGAATTCCATCAGCGCGACAGACCGGATTCGCGAGGGAAAGACAAGGTGACTGCCATCACCATCAATTTCATCGCCGGCAATTACGCCGCTGCGACAGGGTCAGGCTATCAGCGACGAACAGGAACGTAAAGAGAACAACATCGGGCGACGACAGCTTACCCAGCCCGCTGCGGGTCGTTCTCCAGCAGGATCGGCTTGCCATGCGGCGTAGCATGCGCGGCGCGTTCCCAGGCAGCGGCAAGGATATCGACGTCGTTCCTACCGGCAACGCCTTTGGTCGACAGCAGATTCTCCAGTGCCGCCAGCCAGTGCTCGTAGTAATCGTGACCGTCGCTCGCGGCGCCCGGCCGCTTCACCTCGGTCGACAAGGCATCCGCCCATTCGCTCCAGGAAAACAGCCCCCTGTCGTGCAGCGCCACTGTGATGGCGAAGGCTTCCGCTTGCCACGGCTCGGCAAACACCGGCGCCTCGACACCGGCGGGCAATAAGGCGGCAACTGAGCTGGTCTCACGCCGGTTCAAGATAGCTCTCCCAGGCATCGATCGACACGACAAGTGTCGGATCGGCGCCCTCGCCCCAGATTTCGCCGCCGGCGAAGGCCACCGTATAGACCCATTGCGGGTTTTCGCCCTGGCCGTGCGCATTGGTGTCGGGAAAGACAAAGCCGTCGCGCACAGCCTCGACGAGGCCTCGCTTGCCGCGTGCATAGCGCGGCAACCTGGTGTGACCGGTCGGATGAAAGTTCTTGGTTCGCACGAGGTCGCCCGCCTTGAACCGTGCCGGCGCAGCGACCGGCCGGTCGCAAGGCCCGCCTTTGGCCAGCACCGCCGGAACATCTTTAGCCTTGAGCACGCTTTTGGGTGTCGCTGCCTGGTCGACCGCGTCGCCCACGGCCAGATCGCGGTCGCTGACGAAACCATGGCGTTTGAGCAGCACCTCCAGCGCCTTGATCCAGATTTCGTAATAACTCGACGCATAGTAGTCGGCCGGGTGCAGCGATTCCCGCGCATGCCGGCTTTCGTCGATGGTCCAGGCGCCCATGGCGCCGGCGCACAAGGTCACGCCAAGCGCCCGCCTTTCCCAATCGGCATGGAAATAGGGTTCGTCCTGTTCGGGCGCGACCGGCCCGAAACCCATCTGTCCGCCGAGATCCTGCGGCCCGTTCATGCCGGCTCCCGCGCCAACGCCGTGCCGATCATGGCATCGCGCGTCACCAGATCAGCGAGCCGTGCCTCATCCCAGCCCTCCGTGCCCCTGGGCCGCATAGGCACGACCAGATAGCGCAGCTCGGCGGTCGAATCCCATACCCGGATTGTCGTCGTCGCCGGCAAGGTCAGCCCGAATTCCTCGAGCACGCCGCGCGGATCGATCACTGCGCGCGAACGGTAGGGCGGCGCCTTGTACCAGACCGGCGGCAGGCCGAGAACTGACCACGGATAGCAGGAGCACAGCGTGCAGACGACGAGGTTGTGTGTGTCGGCCGTGCTGAACACCGCCTGCATGTGCTCGCCTTGTCGGCCGGTGTAGCTGAGCGATCCGATGGCGGCCGTCGCGTCGCGCTTCAGCCATTCGGCAAAGTCGGGGTCAACCCAGGCTTTTGCCACCACCTTTGCGCCGTTGCGCGGCCCGATCCTGGTTTCGTAGGTGTCGACAATGACATCGATCGCCGCCGGATCGATCAGGCCCTTGCGGGTGAGGATCGTCTCCAGCGCGCGCACGCGCGCCGCAAAAGGATCGAGTTCGTTGTCGTGGTCGTGGTCGTGCGGCATGGCGTCAAATTACGATCGCGGACGCCCGGCCGCAAGCACCACGGCTTGGGCCAGCATTATTCAGCTGCCGCTTTCTGCGGCTCACCCAGCGGTTCTTCCTCATCATCGAACAGTGACGGCTGAGCGACGGTTTCGACTGAGCCCGGCTCGCCATGGCGCCCCGCCCACAGCCTAACAAGCCAACCGGAAAAATGCTCCATGTAAACGTAGATGACGGGCGTGACGAACAGCGTCAGTGCCTGCGAAGCGACGAGACCGCCGACCACCGCCACGCCGAGAGGCTGGCGCAATTCAGCGCTGGCGCCGGTGCCGAGCGCGATCGGGATGGTGCCCATCAGCGCGGCGAGCGTCGTCATCATGATCGGCCGAAAGCGCATGAGGCAGGCCTTGTGGATGGATTCGACAGGCGACATCCCCTCGCGCCTGAGTTCAAGCGCCACATCGATCATCATGATACCGTTCTTCTTGACGATGCCGATCAGCATCAGGATGCCGATCACCGCGATCACCGACAGATCCATCCCCGCCAGCCGCAATGCCACCAGCGCGCCAAGCACCGCCGACGGAAGCCCGGTCAGGATGGTGAGCGGGTGGATGAAACTCTCATAGAGCATGCCGAGCACGATATAGATGGTGAGGATCGCGCCGCCGATCAGCAGTCCCTGGTTGGAAAGCGAATCCTGGAATGTCTTCGCCGTGCCCGAGAAGGTGGTCGAGATCGTCGGCGGCATGCCGATCTTTTCCTTCAGCGCATTGATGTGGCTCACGCTGTCGCCGAGGGCCACGCCTTGCGGCAGATTGTAGGAGATGGTCACAGCCGGAAGCTGGCCGAGCTGATTGACGGTCAAGGCGCCGGCGGTCCGATCGACACGGGCGAAGGCACCGAGCGGCACCAGGCTGCCGCTCGCCGTTCTCACCTTGATGGCCAGCATCCGCTCGGGCGACCACTCGATGTTCGGATCGAGTTCCATGATCACGTCGTAGCTGTCGGCCGAGCCGAAGATGGTCGACACCTGCTGGGTGCCGAAACCGCCATAGAGGCTGGAGCGCAATGTGTCGGTATCGATGCCGAGGTTCGCCGCCTTGTCGCGGTCGATTACCAGCGTCGCCTGTAGCGCGTTGTTCTGCAGATCATTGGTGACATCGGTGAAGGCGGCATGATCGGCGGCCATTGCGTCTGTGAGCTTTTGCGCCCAGACGGTCGTCAGGCCGGTATCGAGGCCCTGCACGGCAAGCTGGTAGGCGCTCGCCGAAGAGCGCGCGCCGAGTCGCAGGTTCTGCACCGGCTGCATGTAGGTTTCGATGCCGGGTACATTGGCAAGCTGGCGCCGCAGATCCGAAAGCACCTTGTCGATGTTCGGCCGCTGGTCCTTGTCTTTCAGCTGCACGAAGAGCTGGCCCTGGTTGAGCGCATTGTTTCCACTGCCCGCCGACCAGCCGACATGCGCGACATAGGGCGAATGGGTGAAGACGTCTGCCACTTGCCCCTGCAGCTTCACCATGGCGTCGAAGGAAATGTCCTGACGCGCGATGGTCGTCACCGAGACCTGGCCGATATCCTCCTGCGGGAAGAAGCCCTTCGGCGATATCTGGATCAGCCAGACCGACAGCCCGGCGGTCACGAGGAAGACAAGGAAAACCAGGAAATTGTGGCGCAGGCAGAATGTCAGCAGCCAGTCATAGCCCCGCATGAAGAAGTTTTGTCTATGGTCCTCGCCATGCGCTGCTTCTCGCTCGGCTTTCGATAACGACAACAGCCGCGAGCACAGCATCGGCGTCAGCGTCAGCGAGACAAACATCGACGCCAGAATGGCGACCGTCACCACCACCGCGAACTCATTGAAGATGCGCCCGATCACGCCGCCCATCAAAAGCACGGGAATGAACACAGCCACCAGCGAGATCGAGATCGATATGATGGTGAAGCCGATTTCGCGGGCGCCCTTGAGCGACGCCTCCATTGCCGAGAGCCCGTCCTCCTCCATATGGCGGAAAATATTTTCCAGCATGACGATGGCATCGTCGACGACAAGGCCGACCGCCAGCGTCAGTCCCATCAGCGAGATGTTGTCGATGGAAAACCCGAACAGGTACATCACGCCCAGCGTGGCGATGAGCGAAATCGGTACCGCCACCGCCGGAATGACCGTCGCCGTCACCCGGCGCAGGAACAGGAAGATCACCATCACCACCAGCGCGATGGTGAGCAGCAGCGTGAACTGCACATCGTCGACCGCCTCGCGGATCGACGTCGAGCGATCGTTGAGCAACTGGATGCTCGCCGCCGCCGGCATCTGACCCTCGAAGGAAGGCAGCATCGCCTTGACGCGATCGACAACGTCGACGGTGTTGGCATCCGGCTGGCGCTGCACCGCCATGATGATGGCGCGGGTGCCGTCGTACCAGCTTGCCGTTGTCGTGGTCTCGACCGAATCGATGACGCGGGTCACCTCACCGAGCCGCACCGGATGGCCGTTCTTGGTGGCGATGATGATGTTGGAGAACCCTGCCGCGTTGGTCAGCTGCGTGTTCGCGGTGATGGTCAGCTGCTGTTTGTTGTTCTTGAGCACGCCGAGCGGCGTGTTGCTGTTGGCCGAGGCAATGGCCGTCTGCAGCTGGTCGATCGAGATGCCGCGTGCGGCGAGCGCCGTCGGATCGATCTGGACGCGCACGGCATATTTTTGCTGGCCAAAAATTGAAACCTGCGCAACGCCGTCGATCGTCGACAGCGACGGCGAGATCACATTCTCGGCAAATGCATCGAGATCGGTCAGCGGAATGGTGTCGCTGACCAGGGACATCAGCAAGATCGGCGCGTCGGCTGGATTGACCTTGCGATAGCTCGGCGGGCTGGTCATCTCCGGCGGCAATTGCCGTTGCGTGCGTGCGATCGCCGCCTGCACATCGGCGGCGGCTGCATCGATGTCGCGGTTGAGCACGAACTGAATGGCGATCGAGGTCGAGCCGAGCGAATTGGTCGTCGAGATCGAATCGATGCCGGCGATGGTGGCAAACTGCTTGATCAGCGGCGTTGCCACCGAGGTCGCCATGGTTTCCGGCGAGGCCCCAGGCAGCGAGGCCGAGACGTTGACCACCGGAAACTCGGCACTTGGCAGTGCCGCCACCGGCAGGAATTTGTAAGCAAACAGCCCGCCCAGCACCAGGGCGAAGGACATGAGCAGCGTGGCGACGGGCCTGCGGATGCAGAATTCGGAAATCATGGCTGTGTCCCGCCCGTTTTGTCAGCCTCGGCGACCTTCGGAGCCGCGTGATCGCCGGTGCCGGTCGAAGTCTTGCCTTCGCGCACTGCCGCACCGTTCTTCAGTTTGGTTTGGCCCTCGACGACGACACGCTCACCGCTTTTCAATCCTTGGCTGATCGCGGTGTTGGCGCCTTCTGTCAGCGCAACCTGCACGGGCCGCATTTCCACTGTGTTGTCCGGTTTGATCACATAGACGAACGGACCCTTCTGGCTGGGCTGGACGGCAACCGTCGGAACGGACGTCATTTGCGGCATGATGCCGGCATCGAGCACGACATTGACATATTGGCCCGGCCACAGCGAAAGATCGGCGTTCGGCACGCTCGCCCGCGTTGCGATCGTGCCGGAGGCCGTGTCCACGCTGGAATCGACGAAATCCAGCGTTCCCCTGCCGATCGGCTTCGGGTCGCCATCCCTGGTCAGCGTCACCGCGCCTAGCTGCGGCGCCGCCAGCGCCTTGTGCAGTAGGGCAAGATCGCTTTCGGGAAGATTGAAATTCACCTGCAGCGGGTCGACCTGCGTGATCGTCACCAGCGGGGTCGACGTGCTGCTGCCGTTGCTGGTGGTGACGAGATCGCCGACCGCGACACTGACCGCGCCAAGCCTGCCGGAAATCGGCGCCTTGATCGTGGCAAAGCCAAGCTGGACCTCGTCCGCATCGATCGTCGCCTTGTCGGCGTCGACGGTGGCCGCGGCGGATTTTTGCGCCGCGACGGCCTGATCATAGGTCTGCTGTGTTCCGGCTTGCCTGGCGACGAGATTTTTGGCGCGCTGAAGATCGGCCGTGGCGCTGGCAAGCAGCGCCTGGTCTTTTGCGAGCGTCGCCTGATCGCGTGCCAGTTGCGCCTTCAACGAGCGATCGTCCAGCGAGAACAGAAGGTCGCCGGCCTTCACCATCTGTCCGTCCTTGACCGCAATCGCAACGATCTGGCTCGAGACCCGCGCGTTGATGCTGACCACCGCGGGAGACGATATAAAGCCGATGGCATAGCGCCGGACCGGGAAATCGGCCGTCGAAGCAGTGGCGGCGACCACCGAGGTCGAGCGAGCAGCATTTGCCGCTGCGGCGGGTTTGTCTGCCGTCGCCGTCGTCTGCTTCGCCGACAGCATCTGCTGAAGACCGCTCATTGCGGTGGGCGAAAGATAGAGCCACGCCGCGGCAACGCAGGCTGCAGCAATCACCGCAAATACAATCTTTCCGCGCATCGACAAAAGGCCTCTCGATCCGACACGCCGTTATCCGGTGGTCGCAGTCTAGCTCAACTCGCAGCCTCTTGCCGCGATTTTGCCAGATAATAGAGGATGCCGAAGGCGAAAAAGGGCCAAAAGCCGTCATTACGAAGATTTAATGTGCAGTGCACAATAAAACGGCAGCTAGCGCAGCATCGGCCACAGCGTCGCCGCAAGCGTCACGCCCATGGCGATGTTGAACCATTTGAGCCGCACCGCATCCGCCAGAAAACCGCGCAGCGCCATGCCGAAACCGGCCCAGCTCGAAATGCTCGGCAGCATGACGACGGCGAAAGCGGCCGAGATCAGTACCACGGACACAAACGGACGATTCGGGTTGGTGTAGACGGCCATGGCGGTGATCGCCATGACCCAGGCCTTGGGATTGACCCACTGAAACGCCGCCGCCTCGATGAAGCGCATTGGCGGGCCCTTCGCCTCGCCTTCGCCGCCGAGCGAGCGCGACATGGCAATCTTCCAGGCGAGATAAAGCAGGTAGAGGCCGCCGGCGATCTTCAATCCGGTATGCAGCATTGGAAAGGCCGTCAGCACCGCGCCAAGCCCGAAGCCTACGGCCAGCAACAGGACGAGGAACCCGATGCCGATGCCCAGCATATGCGGAATCGTTTTGACGAAGCCGAAATTCACACCGGAAGCCAGAAGCATGAAATTGTTCGGACCCGGCGTGACCGAGGTCACGAAGGCATAGACCAGAAGAGCAAGGAATGCATCCAGCGTCATAGCTTCCTCCCAATTAAGTCAGCACTATTGTCCTTTTACGACCGTCGCGCAAAAGCCACTCCAGGCGCGCAGCCGGGCCAGGCGATCGCATTGCGACGGAACAGATATGCGGCGCCAGATCATCTTGCAGCCGAGTGGAATCACTTGGCGCCGCAGAAACGCGGCTAAAGCAACTGGATACTGCGAGCTACATCCCTTGCGGGCCGCGGTTCATCGCCGCCACCCCGGTGCGGCAGATTTCGACGAGGCCGAGCGGCTTCATGATGGCGATGAACTGATCGAGCTTGGAGCCCTTTCCGGTGATCTCGAAGATGAAATGCTCGGTGTTGGCGTCGATGACGCTGGCGCGGAATGCATCGGCGAGCCGGAGCGCCTCGACGCGGGCTTCGCCGGTGCCGGCAACCTTGACCAGCGCGAGTTCCCGCTCCAATGGCCGCTCCTGTCCGAATTCCTGCGACCGCACGGTGAGATCGACGACGCGGTGCACCGGCACGATGCGCTCGAGCTGGTGCTTGATCTGCTCCAGCACATGCGGCGTGCCGCGCGTCACGATGGTGATGCGCGACAGGTGTTTTTCGTGCTCGGTTTCCGAGACCGTCAGGCTCTCGATGTTGTAGCCGCGTCCGGAAAACAGGCCGATGACCCGGGCAAGCACGCCCGGCTCGTTGTCGACTAGGACCGAAAGCGTGTGGTTCTCTGGTTTTTCCGTCTCCTTGGCGATGAAATAGGCGGAGCCGGTCGGTTGCAACTGTGCGTTCATGACATGAATCTCGATTTCAAACTTTTTTGCTAATCTGCTGTTTTCGCACAGCTTCCTTGAACCAAGCTACACCAGTTCCCTGCCCTTGGCGTCGATCGCGTTGGCCACAGCCTCGTCCGTCGCCTCGTCAGGCAACAGCATCTCGTTATGCGCCTTGCCGGACGGGATCATCGGGAAGCAGTTGGCGAGCGTCGCCACGCGGCAGTCGAAGAGGACGGGCTTCTTGACCGCGATCATCTCCTTGATGGCGTCGTCAAGCTCGTCCGGCTTGTCGCAGCGAATGCCGTGGCCGCCATAGGCTTCGGCGAGCTTGACGAAATCCGGCATCGCCTCGGTGTAGGAATGCGACAGCCGGTTGCCATGCAGCAACTGCTGCCATTGCCGCACCATGCCCATATACTGGTTGTTGAGTATGAAGATCTTGATCGGCGCCTCGTGCTGCACCGCCGCGCTCATCTCCTGCATCGTCATCTGCACCGAGGCGTCGCCGGCGATATCGATAACAAGCGCGTCGGGATGGGCGATCTGCACGCCGAGCGCCGCCGGCAGGCCGTAGCCCATCGTGCCCAGTCCGCCGGAGGTCATCCAGCGGTTCGGCTTCTCGAAATGGTAGTGCTGCGCCGCCCACATCTGGTGCTGGCCGACCTCGGTGGTGATGTAGGTGTCGAGGTCCTTGGTCAGCGCATAGAGCCGCTGGACGGCATATTGCGGCATGATCACCTCGTGGTTCATCTTATAGGCGAGCGAATCGCGGGCGCGCCATTTGGCGATCTGCTCCCACCACGGGTGAAGTGCCTTCTTGTCGGCCTTGGCGGTTGCCCGCCACAGCCGCACCAGATCCTCCAGCACACGCCCGACATCGCCGATGATCGGCACGTCGGTATGGACGTTCTTGTTGATCGACGACGGGTCGATGTCGATGTGGATCTTCTTCGAATTCGGCGAAAACGCCGTCAGCCGCCCGGTGATGCGGTCGTCGAAGCGCGCGCCGATGCAGAGCATGACGTCGCAATCGTGCATCGCCATGTTCGCTTCATACGTGCCGTGCATGCCGAGCATGCCCATCCAGTTCTTGCCCGATGCCGGATAGGCGCCGAGGCCCATCAGCGTCGAGGTGATCGGAAAGCCGGTGAGGTCGACCAGCTCGCGCAGCAAATGGCTCGCCTCCGGGCCGGAATTGATGACGCCGCCGCCCGAATAGATGATCGGCTTCCTGGCGCCGGCCATCAGCTCGACCGCCGCCTTGATCTTCTCCAGGTCGCCCTGAACCTTCGGCTGGTAGCTGGTGCGCGGCGCCGTCTGCGGCGGGACATAGATGCCCTTGGCGAACTGAACGTCCTTCGGGATGTCGACGACGACCGGACCGGGGCGCCCTGTGGTTGCCACATGGAATGCCTCGTGGATCGTTGCCGCGAGCTCGTTGACGTCCTTCACCAGCCAGTTGTGCTTGGTGCAGGGCCGCGTGATGCCGACCGTGTCGCATTCCTGGAACGCATCCGAGCCGATCAGCGAAGTCGGCACCTGGCCGGTCAGGCAGACCAGCGGGATCGAATCCATCAGCGCGTCCTGCAATGGCGTCACCGCATTGGTGGCGCCCGGCCCGGAGGTCACCAGCATGACGCCGGCCTTGCCGGTCGAGCGCGCATAGCCTTCCGCCGCATGGCCCGCGCCCTGCTCGTGGCGGACGAGGATGTGCTCGACCTCGTCCTGTTGGAAGATCTCATCGTAAATTGGGAGAACCGCGCCGCCCGGATAGCCGAAAACATGCTTGACGCCATTGTCCTTCAGCGCCTGCACCACCATTTCAGCGCCTGTCATTTCGCGCCGCTCACTCTGTCCACTGCTCATCGGTCTGGTCCCGTACTGTTCGCCATCTGGCGATTGCTGGTCGTTTAGTCGTGTTTCGGGCAATAAAAAAGGCCCCCGAGGGAGCCTGTGTCTTGCGCATGGGAGGTCATCGCCCGGCGGTTACACCGCCTTGCCCACGCGCTTTCCTACGAGAATGAGTGCCTTTTTCATGGTCGCGGACCATAGAATTGGTTTGATGGCGCTGTCAACGGTGAATATGCGCTTGGCCTGACGTCGGCACATTCGCTCATTGGGCAACCCGCGCGGCACTTCCGCCGCGCGGGGTCTTCGTTTCAGGCCGTGAGCACCACGCCTCTCGCCTTGGCCCAGCGCTCGACGATCTTGCGCTCCTCGAGCGAAGCGAGACGATTGCCGAAACCGCGCACCTGCACCGCACGGTTTTGCGGGTCGAGTTCGATCGTCAGCATCCGCTCGATCTTGCCGAGCGCTGTGCGCCGCAGCACCCAGATCGAGGCATTGCCGGCGATGCATTTGGCCGCGTACATCGAGACGCAATGATGCATCGCTCGGCTCTCGGCGACCAGATCTTCGGCTGTCTTCAACTGACGGACGAAGAAATGCTCGCCATGCTGCCTTTGCCTCCTTGGTCGACGGCTGCCAGTCCCAGTCATCGAGGCGCGAGCCATCCCAGGCGCGGCCCTGCGACTGCATTCCGGCAGTATGTGGAGCCCGCCCGGCAGCGCGGCGGCGCATCGCCTCGATGCGTTCGATCGCGGCGATATCGCGATGCCATTCCACCATGTGCCGACGCAGTGAGGCGAGCGTGCGACCCTTCAGGCTGTACGCTGCACGGCGCTGGTGCATGGCGCCGATATAGTCGCACAAATCGTCGATCTCCTCCTTCGACGTAGGTTGTGCGCAGAAGAACCGCGCCACCTCGCGCCAGAAGGCCAGATCGTTACGTGGCGTGCGCGCGATTTTCGACTTGGCAAGTCGGGCCGCCAACCCGGAATCATCCGTGTAGGACCGGGCGATCGCCACCCAAAATGCCTCGTCGAAGGTCAAATCGCCGGACAAGTTCAGGAAGCAATGCACCTCCTTGCGGGACAGCCATGCACTGGCGCCCGCCTTGTAGAGCGAGTCACCACGCGCTACTGCGATATACCAAGCCTTGCGGAGCGCAATCTCGCTTTGGACGCCATAGGGCGCCGTCGCGGATCGCCATCCTGGCAAAGCACGGACGTGCCTCGTCAAGCGCCCGCTCGAAATCTGGAGCGGGACGCGCGACGGGAAAAACCCGCCGCAGCGTTACTGCATATGCTTCAATACGTTCGCGCTGGCGTCCTGCCTGCGCTGGATCATGGACTTTGCCATGGCCGTTCTTCCTGATTGGAACCCCGTCAGCCGCACGCAATTCCAGCGTCGGCACGGAATGTGTCGATCTGGATTGCCGGGTCATTGACAGGTCTCCCTTCAGGACGACGGGTTAGAATGGGCGGCTTCTCTAAGCTCGCGGCAAATTTGACGCAAGAGCCTTTCTTTCAATATTTACAATGACCGTGCGTAGTGTTGCAAAGACGCATCTCTAGTCTTCAGACAGCTAGGACTATCGGCGAGAGCTTCAACTTCCCATCGTATCAGCGGTCCGGACACGCCGAAGCTGACCGTCGTCGGCGCGCCCGAGATATGGGGCCGAATGATTCGCTGCGGCACGGATGATCTCCTGCCAAGTCAACAACTACTGTGATAAACCATTGAAACCACGCCAAACTATTTGACGACGTGACGCCGCGCACATTTTGCCGCGATACTTCGGCCAACCGGGCTGGGAGGGTCCGGTGAAGCCACAGGACTTACGGGAGGAAATTTGATGCTCGACAAGGCCCCAGCCAAGAAACTGTCCGACCTGCTCGATCAATTCGGCGCAGCACTTGCCGCCAGCGATATCGACAGAGCGGTCGAATGCTTTCAGGAAGATTGTTACTGGCGCGACCTGGTGACCTTTACCTGGAACATCAAGACCATGGAGGGCCGCGATCTGGTGCGCGACATGCTGGTCAGCCAGTTGGCGAAGACGAAACCTTCGAACTGGAGGATCGCCGCCGGCGAGGACGCCAGCGAGGACGGCGGGGTGCTGGAGGGCTGGATCAGCTTCGAAACCGAAGTGGCCCGCGGCTTTGGGCACATCAGGCTGAAGGAAGGAAAGATTTGGACGCTGCTGACCAGCATGGTCGAGTTGAAGGGTCATGAGGAATCCGCCGGCTTCGCCCGGCCGCTGGGCGCCAAGCATGGCCACGGCAAGAACCGTCCGACCTGGAAGGAAGAGCGCGAAAGAGAGGCCGCTGAACTCGGCTTCAAGACGCAGCCCTACACACTGATCATCGGCGGCGGCCAAGGCGGAATTGCACTCGGCGCCCGCCTCAGGCAGCTCGGCGTGCCGACCATCATCGTCGAGAAGAACGAGCGTGCCGGCGACAGCTGGCGCAAGCGCTACAAGTCGCTCTGCCTGCACGACCCGGTCTGGTACGACCATCTGCCCTACATCGACTTCCCCCGGAATTGGCCGGTCTTCTCACCCAAGGACAAGATCGGTGACTGGCTGGAAATGTACACCAAGGTCATGGAGCTGAACTATTGGTCCTCCACCGAGGCCAGGAGCGCCACCTATGATGATGAGAAGAAGGAATGGACCGTCATCGTCCATCGCGACGGCAAGGACATCGTCCTGAAGCCCAGGCAATTGGTGCTGGCCACGGGACAGTCCGGCAAGGTTAATATGCCGAAATTCAAGGGCATGGAAAATTTCAAGGGCGATCAGCACCATTCCTCGCAGCATCCAGGCCCCGATGCCTATGTCGGCAAAAGCGCTGTCGTGATCGGCTCGAACAATTCCGCGCACGATATCGCCGCCGCACTTTGGGAAGCCGGCGCCGATATCACTATGGTGCAGCGCTCGACCACCCATATCGTCAAATCCGACACGCTGATGGAAATCGGGCTGGGTTCGCTCTACTCGGAAAAAGCGGTGCAAAGCGGCATGACGACCGCAAAGGCCGACCTCGTCTTTGCCTCGCTACCCTACAAGATCCTGCACGAATTCCAGATCCCGGCCTACGCTGAGATGAAGAAGCGCGACGCCGACTTCTACAAAGGGCTGGAGAAGGCCGGCTTCATGCTCGACTGGGGTGACGACGATTCCGGCCTGTTCATGAAATATCTCAGGCGCGGCTCGGGCTACTACATCGACGTCGGCGCGTCCGACCTGATCATCGACGGTTCGATCAAGCTGAAAAGCGGCGTCGAAGTGACGGAGATCAAGGAGCATTCCATCCTGCTCAGCGATGGTTCGGAACTGCCGGCCGACCTCATCGTCTACGCCACCGGCTATGGCTCGATGAATGGCTGGGCGGCCGACCTGATCTCAAGGGAAGTCGCCGACAAGGTTGGGAAATGCTGGGGCCTCGGCTCCAACACCACCAAGGATCCAGGCCCGTGGGAAGGCGAATTGCGCAATATGTGGAAGCCGACCCAGCAGGAAGCGCTCTGGTTCCATGGTGGCAACCTCCACCAGTCGCGGCACTATTCGCAATTTCTGTCGCTGCAGTTGAAGGCGCGGCACGAAGGCATCGCGACACCGGTCTACGGCCTGCAGCAGGTCCACCATAAGGGATAGATCAGCACTGGCAGCGATCGGCGCCGTTACCGTGTCTGGCCAATGCGCTTCCAGTAGATGAGCGTGCCTGTCAGCCCACCGTGCGGCTTCAGCGCGTAGTCCGGTATTTCGCCGGCCAGCGTGAAGCCGAGCTTCTCATAGAGACCGGAAGCCCCCTCCTCCTTTGCCGTGTCCAGGACCAGCAGCGTGCGGCCTTTCTCCACGGCGAGGGCTTCGGCCGCCTCCATGAGGCGGGTTGCGACGCCCTTGCCGCGATAATCGAGGCGGGTCATCAGCTTGGCGATCTCGGCCCGGTGCGGCTGGTTGGGAGGGCAGTCGAGCAGTAAGGTGACGGTGCCGATTAGAGACTCGCCGTTCCAGGCCCCCAGCACCGCCCTTTCGCCTCTGGCGGCCGCCTCGAACGACTTGTTCCAGAAGGCTGCGGCCATTTCCGGCGCCAGCGGATGCATGAAGCTGACCGATCCGCCGGCGGCAACCGTCCCGATCAGCAAATCGACCATTATTTTTTGCGTGCCGGCAGTATTGGTGAGCAGGTTGATTTCGATTGAATTCATGTGGTCTCCCCTTATCCACGACGGAAATGGTTCCAACCTGACCGGCAGCGTAACCCGCACGCGCCACCCATCAGTCGAAGTGACCGGTCCGCTTCCGCTTCCTGGCCCGGCGGATTTCCGCGATGCGCTCGGCGTCTTCCTCTTGCAGATGTCGCCCGCGCTCCAGCAGCTCGAGCGTATATTCCTCATAGGTCAGGCCCAGCCGCTCGGCCTTGTCCAGCCGCATCAGCATGATATCGCGGCCTGGCGCCGTCCATGCCTGGGCATGAGCGGCCCGCCAGGCAAGAAAGACATAGGGGTCGCTCTTGCCCCAGGGCGGACCGTCATAGTCGTCGAGCGGCGGACCGCCATTGTCGGAGCGTTTCGGACGTCGTGCCATCATCAGCTCCTGGCCAACGCAACCAGATACTCGGCGGCGTCCGGCCCCGGAGAGTGGAAAACGCAATCGGATGGCGCGCCGAGTGCCAGGCAATCGCCGGGTTCGAGCCTGTGGACGACGGCGCCCTCGGTGAATTCCAGCCGCCCGGAAATCAGCCAGATCTGCTGCCGGATGAAGGCATAGGATGCCGCCGGAAAACTCACCTTGGCGCCCGCTGGCAACTGGACCCGTATCAGTTCGAGCGGCATGTCCGAAACCGGCGAAAGATGCCGCCGGATATAGCCCGTGGCCGGATCGCGCCAGACTGGCTGGTCCCTTTCACGAAGCAGGCCGCCGCCCTGCAATTCCGCCCGTGCGATCAGGGTGGAAAGCGTCATGCCGAAGGCCACCGCAATGCGCACGAGGAGTGCCGCAGTCGGGCTCGTCATGCCGCGCTCTATCGTGCTCAGCATGGCTTTCGAGACATCGGACCGCTCCGCCAATTCCGCCAGCGACCAACCGCGAGCCACCCTTTCGGCGTGTATCCTTCTGCCGATAGTGGAGGAGATATCGTTCGCTATATCGTTCATTCATCCAATATATCGAAATTCTGCCGTCGAGCAAAGGGCCGTTTGGTTCAGTTTTCGCGAACTCCTTAATGTCCGCTACACCATCCAGCCTCACCCCACCTTAACCCCGTTCGGCTAGGCTCATCCTTTGGGAAAAGGGGATCGGCCTGTCCATGCTCGTTGAACGCGAAGCCTCCATTGGAGAACCGACTTTGCTGGAGCGCCGCAGGGCGGAGCAGAACGACAAGCGGATCCTGGGCAATGTCGTGCAATGCGACGGCGCCCGCGCCACCATCAGCGCCTATGCCGATGATGTCGAAGGCACGGTCACCGGTCTGTGGAGCGTCGGCAAGATGATCTCGATCAATCTCGGCACATCACGAACCGTCGGCCTGGTTTATGAGATCGGCAAATCGGATCGTGCCTGGAGCAGCGAGGGCCAGAATCCGATCGAGGTCAGTATCGAACTGATCGGCGAGGTGCGCGATGGCGCCGAACCCGGCGCGAAGCCGGTCTTCGACCGAGGCATCACAACCTATCCGCATATCGGCGCCATTGCCCATCGTATCCGCAGCCGCGACCTGCAGGCCGTCTACGATCTCGCCGGACGTCACTCGATAACCATCGGCACGCTGTCGCAGGACGAGGCCATCGACGCCAATATTGCCATCGACGATACGCTGGCGCGCCATTTCGCCATTGTCGGCACCACCGGAGTCGGCAAATCGACCGCCGTGTCGCTGCTTTTGCGCAAGTCGATCGCCGCTCGGCCCGAGCTGCGCGTGCTGATCCTCGATCCACACAACGAGTTCGCCGCGTCGTTGCCCGAATATTGCGTCCGGATCGATTCGACGACGCTCGACCTGCCCTTCTGGATGTTCAAACTCGAGGAATTTGCCGAGGTGCTGTTTCGCGGCCGCGAGACGGTCCCGGAAGAGGTCGACGCCTTGCGCGACCTCATTCCCGCGGCCAAGAACCTCTACCGCAATCCGAACTCCGGCAACTACCTGCGGCGCAGCACCGACGCGCTGACCGCCGACGCGCCGGTGCCCTATCGCATTGCCGACCTCATCAAGCTGGTCGACGAGCGCATGGGATTGCTGGAAAGCAAGAACGACCGCCCGACCCTCAGGTCACTGAAGACACGTATCGAATCGGCGGCATCCGATCCGCGTTACCGTTTCATGTTCAATTCGCGCCTGATCGAGGACACCATCCACGAGACGATCGGCAACATTTTCCGCGTGCCGCATCACGGCCGCCCGGTGACCTGCTTCGAAATGGCCGGCATGCCGTCCGAGGTGGTCAATTCCGTGTGCTCGGTGCTGGCGCGGCTGGCCTTCGACCTGGCGTTGTGGAGCGAAGGCCGCTTGCGGCTGCTCTTCCTGTGCGAGGAAGCGCACCGCTATATGCCGGCCGATCCGCGCCTCGGTTTCGCGCCGACGCGGCACGCGCTGTCGCGCATCGCCAAGGAAGGCCGCAAATATGGCTGCTATCTCGGCGTCGTCACCCAGCGCCCTGGCGAGCTCGACCCGACCATACTGTCGCAGTGCTCGACGTTCTTCGCCATGCGGCTCGCCAACGAGCAGGACCAGGCGATCATCCGCTCGGCGATCGCCGATTCCTCGGCTTCGACGCTGGCGTTCCTGTCTTCGATGGGCCAGCGTGAGGCCATTGCCTTCGGAGAAGGCGTGGCGACGACGATGCGGATGAAGTTCGAAAAGCTCTCCGAGGATTTGATCCCCGGCACGGCCAAGCGCGAGGATGCCTTGCCGTCCGAAACCGGCAACGAGGTCGACCTTGTTGCGATCGTCGAACGGCTGCGCAACGTGCCGAAACCACAACAGGCAATGCCGTTCGCGGAAGTCGTCGATTCGGGCCGGCAGGCCGGCGATTCCGACTATCGCAAACCGCCGGCCGCACGCAGCCAGCGGGACGACGATTTCGATCTGCGTTACGGCCTCAAGCCGGCGACCTTCGGGCTACGCCCGCAAAACGATTGAGCCGACCAGCTTCTAGCCTGTGAGGCCAAAGGCTTCCGAAGTTAAACCATTGTCACCCAGGAAACCGGGGCAAATCCCGGAAGGGAATTCATCAGGCCGGATCGAATGACGTGGCTTTTGAGAACCCGGAGCGGAGTGGACATTTGAGTCCATGAGCACCGGAAGTCGAGAAAGCTGCGTCAGTCGGCCGGCCTCATGAATTCTTCTCCGGGATTTCAGGCGCAGACGCGGTTGCGGCCCTGCCTCTTTGCCTCGTAAAGCTGGCGATCGGCGCGACGATAGAACTCCTCGGCGGTCTCCTTGCGGTCCCAGACGGCAAGTCCGACGCTGGTGGTGATTTTCAGTCGGACATTGCCGGTCAGCACCGACATGTTGGCGATCGCCTTGCGGATGCGCTCGGCGAATTTGGACAGCAGCTCGGCGTCCATATTGGGCGTGACCACCGCGAACTCCTCGCCGCCCAGGCGCGCCACGACATCGTGATAGCGTGTCATGTCCTTGAGACAATTGGCGACGGCCCGCAACACCTCGTCGCCGACATCGTGGCCGTGGCTGTCGTTGACCTGTTTGAAATGGTCGAGGTCGAGGATCATCAGCCCGACTGGCTTCTCGATGCGGCGGAACTCTTCGAGATATTCCTTCAGCGCATCGTCGAAATAGCGCCGGTTCTGCATGCCGGTGAGGCTGTCGGTCAGCGCCGCATGCTCCAGCGTCTCCGAGCGCGCGCTGAGCGAAACCGTCATGGCGCGCAGCTTGCCCTCCTCCGTCGCCTGCTTTCGGATCAGCGGATAGATGAAGAAAATGCCGAAGAACAGCGCAGTCGCCAGCAGCACGCCGGTCGCAAACAGCAGCTTGTTGAGATAGACGATCTCATCGAGTTTGGAAGGCGTATTGCTAACGTCGGCCGCCAAGGCTTGCAGGAGCCCATAGGCGTGAAGCGTCACCAGGCCGGCGGCCAGGATCACGAAAATAAAGACGAAAAACGCTGACTCCGCCTTGTGGAAACGCATCTGCTCCCCGTTGGAAAGTTCCCACCGACCTTATGGCATGCGGGACCTTACGGACAGTTAACCTGGACAACTTCAACGCGAAGTGCCCTTTCGATGTCGACTTTTCAGGTTGCGCTCGAAGGAGGGGGTGAGATCGTCGAGTCGATCCCCTCACCAGGACGCAAACTCTGCCATTCCGGGCCCAATTGGTGCCTGAACCAGGTTGCCTGCCGCTTTGCATATTGCCGCGTCGCGATCTTCGCGCGCTCGATGGCCTCGGGAAAACTCGTGGCGCCGGCCAGCGCGGCCTGGAGCTCGCGAACACCGATCGCCTTCATCGCTGGCAGGTCGGGATCGAGGCCGAGGGCAGAAAGCTGTTTCACCTCGTCAAGGGCGCCCTTGTCCAGCATGCGGTCGAACCGGGCATCGATCCGCTCCACCAGCGCCGCCCGCTCCGGCTCGATGACGAAGAAGCGCGCGCTGCTCCTGTCGATCAACGGCCGGCCACGCGCAGCCTGCCAGTCCAGGATGGAACGGCCCGATGCGTCGAGCACCTCCAGCGCCCGCACGATGCGCTGGCTGTCGGTCGGCTTCAGCATCATGCCGGCCGCCGAATCCTCGCGCAGCAGGATGCGATGCAATCTCACCGCGCCCTGTTCCTGGAGCTCATAGCGCCAGCGCTCGCGGATCGATTTCGGAATGTCGGGCATCTCCGAGATACCTTCCGCGAGCGCCCGGAAATAAAGCCCGGTACCGCCGACGAAAATCGCCGGTCCTTCGGAGAACGTGCCACCCAGCCGCCCCGAAAGCGTGCCGTCGTCGATCAGCTTCATGACGTCGCGCAGCCAGGCGCCGGTGGAATAGGCGGTGGACGGATCGACGTGTCCATAGAGAAAGTGGGGGACGCGTGCGAGTTCGGCAGGACCCGGCCGCGCCGTCAGCACGTCGAGCACCGAATAGCCTTGCATGGAATCGGCGTTGACAATGACACCGCCATTGCGCTCGGCGAGGTCGAGTGCGAGTGCCGACTTGCCGCTGGCGGTCGGCCCGGCTATCAGGATCGCGTTCTTCACGCGGCCTTCGCCCGCCTGCCCGCTGGAATTTTCGATGCCGCTGATCGCCACGCTTGTATCCCATCCCGCCGGCCGCGCATTGTCGCCGGCGCTAGCGAATATGGCGTCGGGGTCTGTCGGCGCAAGCGCTGTTCGCTGGTTGGCCGAAGGCGTCGCCTGCGAGTTCGTTTTGCCGGAGACCGCCGAAGCCTCCGAAATGACCGCCGGCCTGCGTGCCGCGCTCGCTTCCGAACCGATCGACGTGGTCGTCCAGCCGGCTGAAAACAGGCGCAAGAAGATCCTCATCGCCGACATGGATTCGACGATGATCGACCAGGAATGCATCGACGAGCTAGCCGACGAGATCGGCGTCAAGGATCGCGTCGCGGCGATCACGGCGCGATCGATGAACGGCGAGATCGCTTTCGAGCCGGCCTTGCGCGAGCGCGTGGCGCTGCTGAAAGGTCTCGATGCCGCAATTATCGACCGCATCATCGACAATCGCCTGACACTGGCCTCCGGCGGCCGCACGCTTGTCCAGACGATGGCGGCGAACGGTGCCTGGACGGCGCTGATCTCCGGTGGTTTCGACATCTTCACCACGCGCATCGCAGCACTGCTCGGCTTTCACGAAAATCGCGCCAACAGCCTTGTCGAGCAGGATCGCCGCTTCACCGGCTTGGTCGCCGAGCCCATCCTCGGCCGCGCCGCCAAGGCCGAAGCCCTTATCGAGATTTCCGCCCGCCTCGGCCTGACGCCTGCCGACGCCATTGCCGTCGGTGACGGCGCCAACGATCTCGACATGATCCGCCTTGCCGGCATCGGCGTCGCCTTGCACGCCAAGCCGGCAGTGGCGGCCGAGGCAAAGGTCCGCATCGACCATGGCGACCTTACCGCATTGCTCTATCTGCAGGGTTATCGCCGGGAAGAATTTGTCGAATGACGCCGATCCGCACCGAACGCTTGATCCTACGCAATTGGGAAGATCGCGACCGCGAGCTCTTCCATCGCATCAATTCCGAAGAGCGCGTCATGGAGTTCTTTCCGTTCCGCCGCGACCGCGCCCAGGCAGACGCCAAGATGGAGGAATTGCGCGCGGCTATCAACCGTGACGGCTTCGGCTTCGCAGCCGCCGAGATCGCCGCTACCGGCGAATGCATCGGCTTCGTCGGAATAACCGGGACCGGTCATTTGCCGTTCCTGCCTGCCGGCACGATCGAGATCGGCTGGCGCCTGGCGCCCGAATTCTGGGGCAAAGCCTATGTCACTGAAGCAGCCGAAGCCTGGCTCGCCCATGGCTTCGAAACGCTCGGCCTCGAGGAAATCGTGTCTTTCGCGGTCGAGAGCAACCGCAGGTCCATCGCCGTGATGGAGCGTATTGGCATGACCGCCGACCCGGCCTCCGATTTCGACCATCCCGGCATTCCGGCCAGCCACGCCACACTCAGGCGACATGTCTTCTACAGGCTCTCACACACAGGCTGGCAGGCAAGAAAAAAGGCGGCCCGCTAGCCGCCCTTCTCCATTAAAATCAGAGTGCTGCAGTTCCTACCGGACTCAATCCATCCGGATTGTCACAAACCGCAGCTCGCCGGACTTCGACGCCAGCATCAAAAGCGCGTTCTTGCGCCCCTGCTCCTTCAGCGCGCCGATCCGGTCCATGACGTCCTTGGGCGTGCCGACCGATTCCTGCGCGATCTCGGTGATCACCTCGCCGGGCTGGATGCCGCGTTCGGCCGCCGCCGAATCCTTGGCGACGTCGGTTACGACGACGCCGGAGACGTCGGCCGCGATGCCGAATTTCGTGCGCGTCTCGTCGTTGAGCTCGCCGATCGTCATGCCGAGCACGGAAGCCGTCGAAACGGCAGGCGCCTTGTCAGTATCATCCTGATCGGTGTTGCCGTTTTCACCGCCGCTTGCAAGCTTTTCGCCGTCCTCGAGGCGGCCGAGCGTCACCTTCACGGTCTGCTCGACCCCCTTGCGCACGATGATCACGTCGACCGCTTTGCCGACCGGGCTTTCCGCTACGACCCGCGGTAGGTCGCGCATTTCATGGATATCCTTGCCGTCGAACTTGATGATGACGTCGCCGGCCTGGATGGTGCCGTTGTCGACCGGCCCGCCCTTGATGACGCCGGCGACCAGCGCGCCCTTGGCGGTCGCCATGCCCAGGCTTTCGGCGATGTCGTCGGTCACCGGCTGGATGCGCACGCCGAGCCAGCCGCGCCGCGTCTCGCCAAACTGGCGAAGCTGGTCGACGACCCCCGAGGCAAGCTGCGAAGGGATGGAGAAGCCGATGCCGATCGAGCCGCCCGACGGCGAGATGATTGCCGTGTTGATGCCGATGACCTCGCCGCTGCTGTTGAACAGCGGTCCGCCGGAATTGCCTCGGTTGATCGCGGCATCGGTCTGGATGAAGTCGTCATAGGGGCCGGAATTGATGTCGCGATTGCGCGCCGAGACGATGCCGACCGTCACCGTGCCGCCGAGGCCGAACGGATTGCCGATCGCCATCACCCAGTCGCCGACGCGCATCGTGTTGGAATCGCCGAATTTCACCGCCGTCAGCTTGTGTCCCTTCGGATCGACCTTCAGCACCGCGACATCGGTCTTGGTGTCGGTGCCGACCAGCGTCGCCTTGAGCGTCACGCCGTCGGAGAAATTCACCTCGATATCGTCGGCATCGGCGATGACGTGGTTGTTGGTCACCACGATGCCCTGCTCGGCGTCGACCACGAAGCCGGAGCCCAGCGACTGCACCTTTTGCGCGCCGCCGCCCTTGTCGCCGCCACGGTTCTTGAAGAAATCGTCGAAGAAGTCCTGGAAGGGCGAGCCTTCTGGAAGCTGCGGCATTGGCACCGCGCCCGGACCCTCCGTGCCCTTCACCGTCTGCGAAGTCGAGATGTTGACCACTGCGCCGAGCAGGCCGGCGGCGAGATCGGCAACCGAGGGCGGCCCGTCGGCTGCCACCGTCGGCGTCACGAACGACGGAACGGCAACGGCGCCGACCAGAAGCGCTGCGGCCCCGGCGATGAACGTCCGCCTCGCTGCACGCAGAAGGGTGGTGGATGTCATCGAAAAGGCCTCCGGGTGTTCTGAAAAAAAGCGCTTCGGCAAAATGCCGCGTCGCGTCATGTTGGCAAGAAATACGGCACGTTTGCGGCTATGGCTACCGCCAGAGGATAAATCCTCCGTTACGCCGGCTATCCCTGCACCGGCCCTACTGGCCGGTGCTTGGCTGCGCCGCCGGTGCGGGAGCGGCAGGTGCTGACGGTGGTACCGCCGGTGCCGCAGGCGTTTCCTTGCTGTTCGGGTCGCGGAAGAAGCGGAAGAACTCGGAATTCGGCGACAGCACCATCGTCGTTCCGGCGCTGTTCAGCGCCGTGCCATAGGCATTCATCGACCGATAGAAATCGAAGAAGGCCGGATCGCGCTGATAGGCCCCGGCAAACGTCGCGCTGCGCTGGGCTTCACCTTCACCACGCAGGATTTCAGACTCTTTCTGCGCTTCGGCGACGATCTCCACCACTTCGCGGTCGGCGCGAGCCTTGATGCGCTGCGCCGCCTCATTGCCTCGCGCCCTCAGCCGCTCGGCTTCCGCGAGACGTTCGGCCTTCATGCGGTCGAAAGTCTGTTGCGAGACCTCGGCTGTCAGATCGGTGCGGCGGATGCGGACATCCTCGATCTGCAGGCCAAGCGAGGTGGCATCGGGCCTCAGCTGATCGCGCACCTCGCGCATCATCACGGCGCGCTCTTCCGAGAGCGCCGCCTCGAAGTCGCGCAGGCCGTAGACGCGGCGCAAGGCGGCGTCGAGACGCGTCCTCAGCCGGGCCTCGGCCAGTTCGATCTGGCCGGAGACCGCGGCGCGGAACACACGCGGATCCGAAATACGATAGGCGATGAAGGCGTCGACCTCATAGAACTTGCCGCCCGAAACCTGGACGCGGATGTTGTCGAGGTCAAAGCGCAGCACCCTGTTTTCGATCAGCTGCACGGTGTCGGCATCGAAGAAGGAGAATGGCGCCTTGAAATAGATGCCGGGCTGGGTCTTGACGTCGACGATCTCGCCGAACCTGAGCACCAGCGCCTGCTGGCGCGCATTGACGACGAACACCGACGAATAGAGCAGGAACAGGATGACCGCGGCTATGACCGCAATGACGGGAAGACGGTTGGCCATCACTGGTTTCCTCCGGTGGCCGGTGCCGGCGCCTTCTGCTGCAATGCGGGCAGCGGCAGATAGGGAACGACCCCTTGCCCATTGCCTTGCTCGACGATGACCTTGCTCGAATCCTTCAGCACCCTCTCCATCGTTTCCAGATAAAGTCGCTTGCGCGTCACCTCCGGCGCCTTGGCATATTCGTCATAGACCGAGATGAAGCGCTGCGCCTCGCCTTCGGCCTCCTGCACGACCCTGTTCTTGTAGGCGGCCGCGTCCTCGCGGATCTGGGCGGCCGCACCGCGCGCCTGGCCGAGCTTCTGGTTGGAATACTGATTGGCCTGCTCGACGAACTTGTCCTCGTCCTGCTCGGCTCGCTGCACCTCGTCGAAGGCATCTGCAACTTCGCGCGGCGGCGCAGCGTCCTCGATCGAAATGGCGTTGACGTTGAGGCCGGCCTTGTAGCCGTCCAGCGTCGTCTGGATGATCTCACGCACCGACGCCGCAATGCCTTGCCGGTCGTCGCGGAAAATGTCCTGCGCCGGGCGCCGGCCGACCGCTTCGCGCATCGCGCTTTCGGCCACCTGCCGCAGCATGCCGGCCGGATCGGACACGTCGAACAGATAGGCCCTCGGATCGGAAACTTGGTAGGCCACGGAGAATTGCACGTTGACGATGTTCTGGTCGCCGGAAAGCATCAGGCCGTTGCCGCTGGTATTGCCGCCGCCGATATCGACGAGCTGCTCGGCGATGTTGGCGGTCTCTACCGTTTCGATGGGCCACCAATGGAAATGCAGGCCGGGCTGCGAGAGCTCCGCCTTCGGCTTGCCGAACCTGAGCTCCACCGCAACTTCGTCGGGCTGCACGGTGTAGACCGCCTTGAACGCCCACAGCACGACCAGCGCCGCCGCAATCAGCCCGAACACGGCCGGGCTCGCACCTCCGCCGCCCGGCAGCGCACGCCGCAACCTGTCCTGGCCGCGCCGGATGATATCCTCGAGATCGGGAGGCGAACCCTGCGGGCCGCTGGGTCCCTTGGGTCCCTGACCCCAAGGTCCCTGGTTGTTGCCGCCGCCCCACGGGCCGCCGCCGCCGCTCTTGTCGTTCCAGGGCATGAATGTCCTTTCGCTTGGAATTCCCTCAAGCGCCGCTTCAGCGGCGCAAAATCCAATATTATTCTTCTATAGGTATGCGACGGCACGCTTTCAACGCGATCGGCTGCCGGCACTGTCCGTCTAGGGCTCATTTAGACCCGTCGCGACCCTTTGTCGTCTTCAATGCACGTCGCGGCGCCGCTCGTAAACCGAATAGCGTGTCGGATGGCTGTCCTTTTCACCAGCCTCCACCTCTTGCGAGCGGACCACCCGCCATAGCGCCGGGTCGATCGGCGGGAAATGGGCGTCGCCGTCGACCGGTGCCAGCACATGCGTGACGTGCAGCCGATCGGCCAGCGGCAGCGCCTGAGCGTATATCTCGCCGCCGCCGATGACGCAGATCTCGTCGGCACCGGCCATGCAGCGCCCGCGCACATTCGCCAGCCTGATCGCGTCTTCGAGCGAGTGCGCGACTTCGACACCCTCGGCCCGCCATGCCTTGTCCCGCGTCACCACGATGTTGAGCCTGCCCGGCAATGGCCGGCCGATGCCTTCATAGGTCTTGCGGCCCATGATGATGGGCTTGCCCATCGTATCGGCCTTGAACCGCTTGAGATCGGTGGAAAGCCGCCACGGCAACCCGCCATCGCGTCCGATCACGCCATTCTCGGCGATGGCGACATAGATCGCGAGGTCCATCAGCCGCCGTTCCCGCCATCGGATGGCTCCAGCAGCAATATGTCAATGTCGTGCTCGGGGTGGAAGTTCTGCGCCTTCATCTCGAACGTCGTCGGCCCGACCTTCCTGACGTTTTCGCCGCAAAACGAGACCAGGTTCTTCGGATCGCCCTTGTCGACGGTCAGCTTGAACGTGCCGATGTTTCCCGACGCCCAGTTGCCGCCCGTGGTCAGGATATAGGCGATGCGGTTCTCGAAATATTTGGGGTAGCCGTCGGGATCGTCCTTGGCTGCCTTGCGCACGGCGTTCTCGAACGTGCCATCCATGCAGTAGCGGGTCTTGTAGGCGGCATACTGACCCTGGAACTGGCCGTCATAGAAGAAGCTGACCGACGAGGTGCCGCCGACACTCGGCTTGTAACGATGCGAGACATGCACCGCCTTGTTGGCCGGAAAGGTCGAGCGCCACCAATAGGTCGAGCGCAATTGCCAGAACGGCGTATAGACGGTCTTCATGCCCGAACCGTCATCGGCAGTGTCCTCGATGATGATGCCGCGGTTGACCCAGTCGTCGGCGACCGCCTGCGGCAGCTTTTCCAGTGCCGCCTTGGCTGCATCGCCGAATGGATAGAACGGCACCCCCTGCGCCTTCAGATCGGCGCCGACGTCGATGCCGAGCGCGAACACCTTCTGCTCGAGCTGCGGCTTTGCCGGCACCCCGTCGATCGTCACTTCGAAGCCGAGGAAATTGTCGCTCTGCGCCTCGGGAATCGCCGGCATCTCTTCGGGATCGCCCTCGATGTCGGGCATCGGAAACGCGACGATCGCATCGACATCCTTGTCGGTGTTGTTGCGGAAAACGTAGTCGACCGTCACTTTTTCCGGCGCGATGTAGAGATCCTCGCTTTCCATCGCCACCGCATCGCTGCGCGACAGTATCAGCCCACCGGTGCCGAGTTCGGCGACCGAATCATTGGCGAGTGCGGGCGTAGCCGAGAGCGCCAGCGCTGCGGTCAGGACGTAACGGAACATGGAAACTCCCCCGGCGAGAATGCCAACGTGACTCTAGCTGTTCAATGTGGCGTTTCAAAGCCTTTCAGCACATATGCCGGCGCTGCCGGCATGCCGTGTCGGCCTAGAGCATTTTGCAGCCAAGTGGAACACTTGGCGTCGCAGAAATGCGGCCAAAACAAATAGATAGAGCGGGATGCACGGTTCAATTTGAATGCGTCCCGCTCTAGACACGCCGATCCCGATCGGGCAGGAGTTCGCCCATGCGCAAGCTTCTCGTTATCGGCATCGGCGCCGGCAATCCCGATCATATGACCGTGCAGGCCATAAACGGCCTCAACCGGGCCGACGTGCTGTTCATTCCCGACAAGGGCGCGAAGAAGAACGATCTCGCCGAATTGCGCCGCCAGATCTGCGACCGCTTCGTCACCAATCCGAACTCGCGCCGCGTCGAATTCGACGTGCCGGTGCGCGCCGAGCCGGCGCCGTCCTATCGCTCGACCGTCGACGAATGGCACGAGGCGATCGCCGCGATCTATGAAGGCCTGATCCGCGGCGAACTTTCCGAAGACGGCTGCGGCGCCTTCCTGATCTGGGGCGATCCTTCGCTGTACGACAGCGCGCTGCGCATCCTGGAGCGCGTGCGCCTCAGAGGCAATGTCGGGTTCGAACTGGACGTCATCCCCGGCATCACCGCCATCCAGGCACTCGCCGCCAGCCACAAAATCGCACTGAACCGCATCGGCGACGCTATTTTGATCACCACCGGCCGCCGGCTCGCCGAGGAAGGTTTGCCCGAAAACGCCGGCAGCATCATCGTCATGCTGGACGGCAAATGCGCCTTCAACACGCTGGACGACAAGGATGTTAGCGTCCACTGGGGCGCCTACCTCGGCACGCCCGACGAGATCGTTGTCTCGGGCCGGATTGGCGACGTCGGCGACGAGATCGCGAGGACCCGTGAGGAGGCCCGCCGAAAAAAAGGCTGGATCATGGACACTTATCTGCTGCGCAAGCCCGGCGAACCCGACGAGCAATAGCGGATTACGCGCGGTAGGCACAAATTCCCCGGCCTTTACGCAGCATCGATTTCTGCCTGCAGCGCCTCCATATGCGCTGCCGCAGCTGAAGACGCAGCCCGCTCGATGGCGCGGAACCGGCTGACCACCGCAAGCCCGACGGAGGTCAACTGAGCGCCGCCACCCTTTTTCCCACCGGTCTGTGCCGCGACCAGCGGTTTGCCGAACACCCGGTTCATGTCCTCGACGAGATCCCAGGCGTGCTTGTAAGACATCTCCATGCCGCGCGCCGCGGCCGAGATCGAGCCGAAGGCGGCGATCTGTTCCAGAAGCTCGATCTTGCCCGGCCCGATGCGGCCATCCGGATCGAGATTTATGCGCAAGCTCAGCGACGGCATTTTGCTCCTCCGCGGTCACGCCATTCTACAAGTTCTCCAGCGATACCGCTATTCCAAAACGATATAGCGACAATCATCCGCCGTTCACCCATCCGCCTCGGCCGGCAGGCCGGCGCCGGTGTTCGCCCGGTCGAAGCTCACCGTCTTGACCACCGCGAAGACCTTTCGACCGAGCCGAAGCCCTAGCGTCTGCCGCGACTGTTCGGTGATGCGGGCAAGCACGGTTGCGCCATTGCAGTCGATGCCGACCTCGACCGTAGGCCCCTCGCCCGGCTCTATCGCCACGATCGCGCCCGGCAATATGTTGAGCGCGCTGAGGCCAACCGGCTGCTCGGTGGCGATCATCACGTCGCGGGCACGAATGCGAACGCGCACCGGCGCACCGACCGGCGCTGCTAGAAGCGGCACACGGATCTCGCCCGCCAATGAGCCTAGCACTGTCATGCCAAAGACTTCGTCGTGGCGCAGAACCGCAGTATCCAGCATGGCACCGCCCTCGCTGCGCTCTTCGGCCGGCAATAGATCGAGACGCTGCATGATCGCGCCGGTCGGACCGGAAGCAGCGACCTTGCCTTGCATCAGTACCACGACGTCGCTCGCCAGCCGCGCCACTTCGGCTATCGAGTGGCTGACATAGACGATCGGGATTTTCGTCTCGTCGCGCAGCCGCTCGATGTAAGGCAAGATCTCGGCCTTGCGCGCCTCGTCGAGCGACGCCAACGGCTCGTCCATCAGCAGCAATTTCGGGCTGGCAAGCAGCGCCCGGCCGATTGCCACGCGCTGCTTCTCGCCACCGGAGAGTTTTGCCGGGCGCCGGTCAAGCAAATGACCGATGCCGAGCAGTTCGACCACGCCATCGATATCCGCGTAGCGCTCAGCCGCCGGCGTGAACCAGCGGCCGTAGCGCAGATTGCTCGCCACGCTCATATGCGGAAACAGCCGCGCATCCTGGAACACCATGCCGATCCGCCGCTTGTGCTTCGGCACGAACAGGCCGGCACCGCTATCGACCAGCACACGGCTCTCAACCGCGATGCGGCCTCTGTCGGGGCGGATCAGTCCGGCAATCAAATTGATCAGCGTCGTCTTTCCGGAGCCGGATGGCCCAAACAGCGCGGTCAGCCGCCCGGCGCTCTCGAAGCGGGCATTGACGGCGAAATCGCCAAGCCGGTGGCTGATGTCGACCTGAATCGTCATTCAATGTCCATCCGCCGGCCGATGCGCCGCGCCAGCACTTCCGAGGCCACAAGTGCCGCCATCGAGATGACGATCGAGATCAGCGTCAGCCTGAGCGCGCCGGCGTCGCCGCCGGGAACCTGCGTGAAAGTGTAGATCGCCGATGGCAGCGTCTGCGTCTCGTTCGGGATGTTGGAGACGAAGGTGATCGTCGCGCCGAATTCGCCCATCGCCTTGGCGAAGGAGAGGATCGCACCGGCGATCAGGCCGGGCAGGATCAGCGGCATCGTGATCGTGCCGAATACCCATAGCGGATTGGCGCCGAGCGTGCCGGCGGCCGTCTCGATTTTACGATCGACCGCCTCGATCGACAGCCGGATCGCCCGCACCATCAGCGGAAAACCCATCACGCCGCAGGCGAGCGCGGCGCCTGTCCAGCGAAAGGAAAAAACGATGCCGAAATGCTCGGCCAGAAAAGCCCCGGCGGGACCGCGCTTGCCGAAAGTCAGAAGCAGCAAGTAGCCTGTCACCACCGGCGGCAGGATCAGCGGCAGATGCACCAGCCCGTTGAGCAGCGTCTTGCCCCAGAATTGGCCGCGGGCGAGCACAAGGGCGATCAGAATGCCCGGCGGCAGGCTGGCAATCATCGCCACGGTCGCCACCTTGATTGACAGCCGGACCGCATTCCATTCGTCGGGAGCGAGATCCAGCAGCCAGCTCATGCTCAGGGCGGTTCGTCAGTTGCTCGGCGCGAGGATTGTAAAACCTTGCGCCTTGAAGAGTTCGCCAGCCTTGGCGGATTGCAGGCATTTCAGGAATGCCGGGGTATCCTTGCCCTTCGAATCCGCAAGCTGGGCAACCGGATAGATGATCGGCGGATGGGAATCCGCAGGGAAAGTGCCGATCACTCTCACGCCGGGCTCCGCATGCGCGTCCGTGGCATAGACGATGCCGAGTGCAGCCTCGCCGGTCGACACCAGTTTTAGGGCGGCGCGCACATTCTCGGCCTGCGCCACCTTGCCTTCGACGGAAGACCAGACACCGAGCGATTCGAGCGCCGCCTTGCCGTATTTGCCTGCCGGCACCGCCTTGAAATCGCCCATGGCAAGTTTGCCGTCGCCGACGAGCCCGGCAAGATCGAAACCCTTTTCGATCCTGGTTTCAACCTTGGAATCCTGCGGCGCAATCAGCACGATCTGGTTGCCAAGCAATTTCACCTCCGTGCCGGGCTTGGTCAGTTTCTTGTCGGAGAGATACCTCATCCAATCGAGGTCGGCTGAGATGAACACCTCTGCCGGCGCGCCGCCCTCGATCTGCTTGGCCAGCGCCGAGCTCGCCGCGTAGGAAATGGTTGCAGCCTCGCCGACGTCGGCCTCGCAGGCCCTGTTGACGGCGTCGAGCCCGTCCTTGAGGCTCGCCGCGGCAAACACGACCACCTGGTCTTCGGCACGGGCCGCCGGCACCGCGGCCATCAGCATCGCCACAAAACCCGCGATAGCAATCGTCGTCGAACCTTTGCGCGCCAGCATGAAACTCTCCTCGTCTTGGACCGACCCGAAGCCCGTCCATCGATATATCCATGTGAACATAACAAGGAAAGGCCCTTTACCGGGCGACGGCATTCTGAGCCGAGGTTTTCTTGGCCTGCGATAACCTTCGTTGCATACAGCGGTATCCAGGCCGAAGGAGACATCGCACGAAGTCAGTGCCCGCCGCAAAAGGCAAACACGCCTATGCCGCGGACCAGGCATTGGGCGTTATGGTCGACGTCGGTCGATCAAGATGGATGCGGACAACGCCGAGGGCCTAGCGGCAGTAGGCAATTTCGATATGCAGTTAGGTATGGCCGCCTAGACCGCGATCGGCGCCTTGATCGTCGCGTCGGCGAAATAGTTCTCGAGCCGGAAATCCTCGAAGCGGAAGGCAAAGAGATCCTTCACCTCGGGATTGATCCATAGCGTCGGCAACGCCTTCGGCGTGCGCCGCAATTGTTCGCGCGCCTGCTCGAAATGGTTCGAATAAAGGTGTGCATCGCCGAGCGTGTGGATGAAATCGCCGGGTTTCAATCCGGTCACCTGCGCCACCATCAGCGTCAGCAACGCATAGGAAGCGATGTTGAACGGCACGCCGAGAAAGATGTCGGCGGAGCGCTGGTAGAGCTGGCAGGAAAGCTTGCCTTCCGAAACATAGAACTGGAACAGGCAGTGGCAGGGCGGTAACGCCATGGCCTCCACCTCGGCCGGGTTCCACGCCGAAACAATCAGCCGCCGCGAATTAGGATTTTTGCGTATCTCCTTCAGAAGATTCGCAATCTGGTCGATGGCGCCGCCATGGCCGTCCGGCCACGACCGCCACTGCTTGCCATAGACCGGGCCGAGATCGCCATTCTCGTCGGCCCACTCATCCCAGATCGAGACGCCGTGATCGTTGAGATATTTGATGTTGGTGTCGCCCGCCAGGAACCACAAAAGCTCATGGATGATCGACTTCAGGTGCAGCTTCTTGGTGGTGGTGATCGGAAAACCGCGGGCCAGATCGAAGCGCATCTGGTAGCCGAATACCGAGCGCGTTCCGGTGCCGGTACGGTCGCCGCGATCAGCGCCGTTTTCCAGCACATGTTCAAGAAGGTCGAGATACTGGCGCATCGGCTCTGGCTCGATTCGGGTTCTCAGCCATCATAGCCGAATGACCGTCGGCCGAACACAGCAAAGCGAGATGATTCCACCGGAAAACCCACCGGCATCAGCGGCGAGTTCTTCAGAGCGAGCCGAGCATGCCCAGATCTTTGGCGACGAGGTAATAGAACGTCACCCGGCTCTTGCTGTTGTCGGCCGCCATCGCCTTGCAGGTCTTTTCGATAGCCGCATCCGCCTTGGCGCCATCGGTGACGCCGAGCTTGCCGGTGACCCAGCTATTCCTGACGCGCTTCAGTTCCTCCGGGTCGGTGCAGGACACCAGCGAGGAATCGCGGTTCCTGAGCGCGATGCCCAAATGCTTGACGATCTTGGCGACCGCGTCGGCGTCCGCCGCTGCATCGTATTTCTTTACGTCTGCGAGATAGTCGGCCATCGAATTTCCCCTCGTCGGCGCCACGGGATCCGGTCGATGAGGATTGTGGCGCGCTGCCGCAAGTATGCGCTGGGTCTCCTCACCGCACAAAGCTTCGGTTGAGACCGACTGCAAGTCAACCCTTCATGGTCCACTTTGACACAGATGAAAGTGGCATTCCGGCCTTTCATTTTCCACCGCCAGTCCCTATATTCGCCTCGTCGGCTCGACCGACTATGGCGATAAACAGGCGATGAAATAAGCCGTTCGGACCCGGGGGCGGTACCCGGCGCCTCCACCAAAAACCGCTGCTCAAGAGCGGCTTTTGCTGGGGGCGAAATAGGATCGACGAAGGTGTAAAGATCGTACTTTTGCCCGGCATTGTACCACCGTTATCGGGCTGAACTTATAGTTGCCAACGACAACTATGCGGAAGCACGTCTCGCCGCGTAAGCGGTGCGATAGCTTCAATTCAAGCCCTAGTGGTTCGCACTTCTAGGCGGGGTTCGGAGGTACCTGGCAACAGAAACCTCCATTTCTCCCCTTCATCACACTTATCTCCCCCTATCTTTCGCCGCGGCCTGAACCGCATCCGGCGTTGATTCTTTCGCAACTGCGCCGGGCGGCATCGAGCGGCAGCAACGCGGAGAACGCTTGAACGGCATTCTGCTCTGAGCACCGCTTCATCCTGCCGCAATGGCTTCCATCATCGGAAGCTCCGATGGCAGCATTCGTATCTTCCCGTTTCCCTTCTCCCATGCCTTTGCGGGAAAAGGCTTCAGTTTCTCGCCGCGTGTGGTCACGCCCCGGCAGCTACCTGATGGAGACAAGATGAACCAGGAAACCACACCAACACCCGAACGCATCCTTATCGTCGGCGGCAGTTCCGGCATGGGGCTGTCGCTCGCCGAACAGCGGCTTGCCGCCGGCGCCGAGGTTACGATCGTCGGCCGTTCCGAGGACCGGTTGTCGGCCGCACGGCAGCGCTTGCCTCACCCGGAAAGGCTGAGGACGATCGCAGCCGACGTCACAAGCGAGGACGAGGTCCAGCGCCTGTTCCAGGACGTCGGTACGCTCGACCACATCGTCTCGACCGCCGCCGACATCACCGGCGTCTATGTGTTGCTTCCCGATATGGACATCTCGGTGGCGCGGAAGGTGATGGATTCCAAAATTGTCGGGCCGCTTCTTCTTGCCAAACATGGCGCGCCTCGTCTGACGCCCAGGGGATCGATCACGCTGACCTCAGGCATTGCCGCCTATCGTCCAGCCGCGAAAGGTTCGGTGGTGGCGGCTGTCAATGGGGCACTTGGCTCACTCGCCTATGCGCTTGCGGTCGAACTGGCGCCGATCCGCGTCAACGTCGTTTCGCCGGGCTGGGTCGACACCCCGATTTGGGATGCCGTCGCCGGCAGCGGAAAGACGGCCGCGCTGGACGCCATGGCAAAGCGTCTGCTCGTCGGCCGGATCGGCCAGGCAGCCGACATCGCCCAAGCCATCACGTCCCTGATGCATAACGGCTTCATCACCGGAACGGTGCTTCATGTCGATGGTGGCCAGCGACTGGTCTAGCGATGGCCAGATTTCGCGCGCCCGAGTTTCACGCGCCATTGCGAGGAACAGCCGCAGGACAGGCGCTTGAACGCGCCGGTGGCGCCATACCATGGTGACCGGCGTCGTCGAGTTGCTTCCGATCCAGGGCAGCACAAGGATCTCGGCATCGGCCGAAGTGGCCACGAGACGCGGGACCAGCGCGCATCCAAGACCGGCTGCAACAAGGCTCCGTATCGCGCCCATGCTGGCGAACTCGCCGACGAGCCTCGGACGGTCGGGCAGCGTTGCTGCGAACGCTTCGTCGAACATCCGCCGATAGACGCAACCGGGCTGGGTGACGAGGAAGGCCTCATCAGCCAGATCCTCGGGCGTTATGGCAGCATATCCGGCCAGTCGGTGATTTGCCGGCGCTATGATGGCGAGCTCTTCTTCCGCCACCTGTTCGCTTCGCAGCTCCGGCACCACCACCGGGACGGGCCCGAAATGGAAAGACACGTCCAGCGCCCCGCTGGTCACGCCGGCACGCAACCCACTGCTATCGTCCGCCCTGAGGTTCAGTTCCACATCGGGATGGCGCCGGTGGAATTCCCCCAGCAAAGCTGGCAAGCGTGTCGAGCAAAGCGTCTCCAGGCCGCCGACAGTCAGGCGACCGGCAACCGTGCCGCCCGCGTCGGCGACAGCGGAACGGGCTTCGTGTGCGAGGTCGAGGAGATCGCTTGCATACTCCAGCAGGCGCTGTCCCGCCGCCGTCAGCTTCAAGCCACGCCGCGACCTGTCGAACAGCGACGTGCCCAGATCGGCTTCCAGCGCTTGGATCTGTTCCGTTACGCTCGATTGGGCAAGATGAACCCGCTCGGAGGCGCGTGTGATATTCAAGGTGGTGGCGACCGCCACGAACGTCTTGAGATGTCGAAGCTGCATGTCCTGAACCCGCCGTGTAAACCGGGATCGCAAACGTGAAAAGGCCGGGAACGTCGCCCGGCCTTTTTATTCTCGATGGTCGACGCTTACTCCGCCGACGCTTCCGCAACGTCCCGGCTACGGCCGAGCGTCACCTTGGCAAGCGTGAAGGAGATCACCGCGCAAAGCGTGATGCCCGCCACCATCGGCAGCGGCGTGCCGTCGAAGAACACGCCGGCGACGCCCATTGCGACCGCGCCGATGGCGAAGTGCAGCGTGCCCATCAGTGCCGAAGCCGTGCCGGCGATCTCGCCATGCTCTTCCATCGCCAGCACCGACGTCGTCGGGATGACCAGGCCGAGAAAGCCGTAGCCGATGAACAGCAGTGCCGCCATCACGTCGAGCCGGTCGACACCCGAGGCCATCACCGCGAACAACACCACCATCGTCGTCGCATAGCCGGTCACCGCGATCCGCACCACGCGCTGCAGCCCGAACCGCTCCGACAGCAACCCGGTCAGCTGCGACATGCCGATGAAGGCAACCGCATTGATCGAGAAGAACACGCTGTAGACCGAAGGCGACAGCCCGTAATGGTCGATCAGGATGAAGGACGAGCTCGACAGATAGACGAAGAAGCTCGCAATGCCGAAGCCGCCGATGGCCGTCAGGCCAAGGAAGTTGCGATCCCCCATCAGGAAACGGTAGCCGGAAAGTGCCGTGCCGAAGGAGGAGCCGGCGCGCTCTTCGACCGGCCGCGTCTCCTTGAGCGAGGTAGCCAGCAGGATCGCGGCGAGCACAGCCGCACCGGTCACCGTCCAGAACACGGCGCGCCAGCCGAAATTCTCGATGATCTGGCTACCGGTCAGCGGCGCCAGGATCGGCGACACCGAAAAAACCAGCATCAACAGCGACATCAGCTTGGCGGCTTCAGTCCCGGTGTGCAGATCGCGCACGATCGCGCGCGGCACGGCCATACCGGCGCTGGCGCCGAGCCCTTGCAGGAAGCGGAAGGCGATCAGCCATTCAATCGAGGGGGCCAGCGCCGAGCCGACGCCGCCGACCATGAACAGCGCCAGGCCGCCATAGAGCGGCAGCTTGCGGCCAACCATGTCGGAGATCGGTCCGACGACGATCTGGCCGAAACCCATGGAAAGAAAGAAGATCAGCAGGCTCATCTGCACCGCGGCGGTGCCGGCATGCAGATCCTCGCCGATCGACGGCAGGGCCGGAAGATACATGTCGATGGCAAACGGGCCGATGGCGGACAATAGGCCGAGCACGACCGCAATGCGGAGGAATTTGGCGTTCATGATGGCAGGCTCTTTCGAATTCTGGTTGCCGCCGCGGACCGGCGTATAACCCTAGGACGTTGCATCCCGTGGGGTTCCGACTCTTCTGCGGAACGAAAACCCCTTCGTGTTTAGTCCACAAATTTAGACAGGCTTGTCTAATTCGTCAACCACCTCTATATAGTTTTGTATGAAGGCCAGCGTTTCTCCTGACATTTTCCCGCCACGCGGCCATGAGGCCAAGCGTATGTCGATTGTCGACGCAGCCGCTTCGGTCTTCTGCCGTGAAAGCTTCGCCGGGGCCAATATCGACATGATTGCCGCCGAGGCCGGCGTTTCCCGCCAGACCATCTACAACCATCATGGCGACAAGGAAAAACTCTTCGTTGCCATCGTTCGCGACCTCACCGAACGTTGCAATGCCGGCATCTTCGCCACGATCTCCACCTTCCCCGATCAGCCGAAGGATCTCGAGGCCGACCTCATCGCCTTTGCCGTCCGGATGAACCACAACTGCATCTGCAACCGCGACGGTAAATTCCTGCGCAAGCTGATCCAGACCGAGGGCGAGCGCTATCCCGAACTTTTCGCCGAATGGCGCGAAGAAGGACCGGGCAGGACATGGCCGGCGATCGCCGCCCGTTTCGCCCGGCTCGCTCATGCCGGTTTCCTTGAGATCGACGATCCCGATGTCGCGGCACGCCAGTTCATGGCTCTTGCCAACGCGGAGCTGCAGACGACCTTCATGCTCGGCAGTACACCAACCGAGGACGAGGTGGTGCAGTCCGCGACAAATGGCGTGCGCACCTTCCTGCGCGCCTTCGGCAAGCGGCAGCCTGTGACCCGAGCAGGCAAACAGACCGCGCTCGCCAGCGCTTGACGATTAAATCGTCGCCAATGGGCTTCGCTTCCGCACGCCAGCGATCTATATCCGGTTTACGCCGCGCTCAAGCTTGACTACAGCTATCAGGACGATTCAACGGAACCCGACAGCCACATGGCCGATGACCACATCCGCTACGACATTCTGGCCCAAGAGGCGTTGCGCGGCGTCATGCGCAAGGTCCTGGCCGAGGTCGCGCGCACCGGTCTCCCGGGCAATCACCACTTCTTCATCACCTTTCTCACCGGCGCGCCGGGCGTGCGCGTGTCTTCGCGGTTGCGCGAGCGCTATCCCGAACAGATGACCATCGTCATCCAGTTCCAGTATTGGGACCTGAAGGTGAGCGACACCGGCTTCGAGGTCGGGCTGTCGTTCTCCGACGTGCCGGAGAAACTGGAAATCCCGTTCTCGGCCGTGCGCGGCTTTTACGACCCGTCCGTCAACTTCGAGCTCGAATTCGACGTGAAGACGGATACCCCGGCGGAACAGGAGACAAAGGCCAAGCCCGCTCCCGAGCCGCTGGCCATCGTCGCCGAGAAAAAGCCCGAGACGAAGAAGAAAGCCGCTGAGGCGGAAAAGAAGCCCGCTGCGGCCGACGCCGGCGCCAAGGGGGCCGACGTGGTGTCGCTCGACGCCTTCCGCAAGAAGTGATCCGACAGGCGGCGTGACATGGCCGAGATCGTCAATCTCCGTCAGGCCCGCAAGCAGAAGGCGCGAACCGAGAAGGAACGCCTGGCCGAACAGAACCGGACGCTGCATGGCCGTTCCAAAATCAGCCGGGATCGCGACCGCCTGATCGCCGACAAGGCCGCCAAATTCGTCGCCGGCCATCGCCGCGAAAAATCGGGCGATTCGAACACCGAGAGCATCGGACCGAAAAGTGCATCGCGGTTTTCGGACGAATCCGATGCTTGAAGTATGAGTTGGGTCGCGTGAGCCCGGTCGAAAAGCGCTCGGTCACCATTCGCGGCCACCGCACCAGCTACTCGCTCGAAAAGCCTTTTTACGTCGACCTGGTCGCCATCGCGGCCGCGCGAAAATTGACGCTCGCCGCCCTTGTCGCCGAAATCGACGAGAGCCGCCCGCGCAATGCGAACCTCTCCTCGGCGCTCAGGCTCTATGTGCTGGACTGGGCCAAGCGCGGCATGAAGGGTTCGCTCTAACCTCCCCCCAGCGACTTCAGCAAATTATCGATCGATGAGGGATCGAGCTTGGGTGGCGCAGCTTCTGCTGGCGGCCGATTGTCATTGACCGGAGGCTGCGCCGGTTCCGCTTTCTGCGCTTGTTCCGCCGCGGCCTTGCGTTCGGCGTCGAGCTTTGCCTTTTCTTCCGAGGCGATGCGTAACGCCTCTTCCGCCCTCTGGCGTTGCTGTTCTTCGGCCTGCGCTGCCTCCTCAGCAGCCTGTTGCGCCGCATCCGCTTTGGCCTTTGCATCCGCCGCGGCTTTCGCCCTGGCCTCGGCTTCGGCCTTCGCCTCTGCATCCGCCTGTGCCTTGGCGTCCGCTTCAGCCTTCGCCTCGGCCTCAGCTTGCGCCCTCGCCTCCGCTTCGGCTTGGGCCTGCGCATCCGCTTCGGCCTTTGCCTTGGCGTCGGCCTCAGCCTTCAGCCGCGCCGCTTCCTCCTGCTTGCGCAGTTCCTCCGCGGCTCTTTCACGCTCGGTTTGCAAGGCAGCGTAGTAGCGCACCTCACGCCGCAGCCTTTGTTTTTCGAGCAGTGCGGCTTGCATGGCTTCGACCCGCTGCTGCTCCTTTTCCAGCGCACGCTGGGTCAGGAACTGCGCCAGCGGCTCGCTGTCGAACTGCCGTTTGGTGGCGCCGAACGGCCCGTCGACGCTGAAATTCAAAATCGGTTCGGAGCCGACCAGCGCCTCGTCGCCGGGTCTGTAGGCGATCTCGCCCTGGGCATCGACGGTGCCGGTGCTCAGATCGGCGGTGATGTCGGCGGACAGCGTCGCGCCCGGGCTTTCGAATTTGACCGGCGGCGCCCTCAGCGTGCCGCCGGCGATCGTGAAGGCAATACCGGTGTCCTGCGCCGGAAAACTGCCCGCCGCGGCGATCTGCGGCACAAAGCCGGCAGTCTTTGACACGTCGATGTCGCGCCCTATCGCGTCGGCCTTGGCGATGAAGGCGGCAAAGGCATCGGGATTGATGCCGGCAATGGTCATGCCCTTCAGCGTCGCCGTGCCGGAACCGGACAGCGCCGCGACCATCGCGTCGACCGATTTGCCGCTGGTCGAAAGCGCCGTCGAGAAATCGCCGCTTCCGCTGATGCCAGCTCCCGGCAGCACGGCTGCCAGATCGGCGCCGGCGAGTTTCATCTGGCCGGAGAAAAGCCCGGTGCCGTCATTGTTCTTAAGCTCGAACAGGCCGCTCAGCGCGCCGCCGAGGAACTTTGCCTTGAGGTCGGAAACGCGGATGCCTTCCTGGTCGAGCTGCAGCGACAGCGCTGCGTCATAGGCGGTGGCAAGCGGGCCGGCGGCAAGCGACGCCGCCGCCAGATCGAGATCGGCGGTAAATGGCAGGCTGGACTTCTGGCTGAACGGTGCCGTCGGCCAGGCCCCGTCATTTGCAAGGAAGGCCTGGTCACCGAACAGCATCACCGCCATCGGATCGAGGTCCAGTTCGTCCAGCGACAGCGCGCCGGCAAGATGCGGCAGCCCCTCTTTGACGTCGATGTTGACGTCACCGGAAACCGCCGCCTCGTTGACGGCGCCGCTGAGGCCGCTCAGCACCAGCAGGCCATTGCCGTAGTCGGCATCGGCCGCAAGTGACGTCGACATGCCGGTCCCCATGCCTGGCAGCCCGACGCCGGTCGTCATCAGCCATGGTTCGATATCGGCCGCTTCAACGCTGACTTTGCCCTTGGCGGCCGCGCCCTGAGGCGTCTCGGCAATTGTCCCGTCGAAACCAGCCTTGAAGTCGTTGCCGGCGAGGCTGAAGCGTGTCGCCAGGCCGCCGCCAAGCGTGCCTTTGGCCGAGACCTCGGTGGTCGCCTCTCCGAGCATGCCGAGTGGCAACGCCGGCAACCCGTAAAGCGCCAGAAGCGCGGTGGCGTCGGCGTTCCGGGCGTTGAAGGTCAGCGTCACCGGCGCTTCGAGAGGCCGGTCGAGCGCACCTTTGCCGGATAGCGACGCCGAAAAGGCCGAACCACCGGCCTTGCCCTGTGCGCTCATTGCCAGTCCCGTCGTACCGTCGCCATTGTCTGCCGCACTCGTGACCGCGTCGATACGCGCATCCTGGAACAGCTCGGGATAGGCAGCAGCACGCTCCGCAAGCCACTTCAGCACTGCATTATCCGGATAATGCTGGGCGGCGACGTCGATCAGCGGCTTGAGGTCGACGGCGACCACCGAGGCGTCGAGCTTGCCGGTCGGGCTCGCCGGGAAATCCTTGATCCGTCCGGTGGCGCTGATCGAGGCGCCGGCAAGCCCGCCGACCGATAGCCGGTCGATCTCAAGCAGTCCGTCGCGCAACCTCAGCGCGGTGTCGACGCTATCGGCGGTCAGCCCGCCGGCGCTGACCGGCCCGGCCTTGATCTGGAAATCGAGGTCGCGGTCGGAAAAGCGGTTGGCGCCCTTGTCGCTGACGAAGATCGAGGCGAAGGCGGCGAGCCCATCAACGTCGAGTTCGCCACCTTCCAGTTGCATCAGCACCGATGGCCTTGTGTCGTCGGGCTGGCTGGAATCGATGCGGCCGGAGAACTTCGCCTTGCCGAGGATGAGTTCGAGATCGCTGAAGGCCTGGTGTTTTTCACTCAAGTCGACCTTGGCCTTGAAGCCGGCGGCTGGCAAACGGCGGATCGCCTCGTCGACGTCCTTCGACAGCCATGCGGCAAAGCCGGAGGGCTGCGCCACCGCCAGAAGCAGCGATCCGGTGAAACCAAAATGGTCCTCGACGCTGACCATGCCATTGGCTTCCAGCTTGGCGCGACCGGGCAGCGTGGCGGCCAGCGATTTCACCGCCCAGCCGCCCTCGGCCGGTTCGGCGGACAGATGCACGTCGCGAACCGTCGTGTCGCCTGCCACCACCGCCGGCAGTTTCACCTCGACCGTGCCCGGTATGGTCGGTTTCGGCAGATCGAGCAGCGCCTCCTCCAGCGCCGCCACCCGCTCGGACAGCGTCAGTCCGGCACCGGCCGCCGCCCCCACGGCCTCGTCGAACTGCACCTGCGCGCCATTGGCCTCGATCGCAAAGCGCGGTTTCAGCCCAAGGTCGACCGCAGCCTTGCCGTCGGCGGTATAGGGATTGTCGAGCGGTCCGGTCTCGAAGCGGAATTCGTCGACGCCGAGCTTCTGGTGGTCGAGCGAAAACTTGCCGTTCAGCCTGAAGCCTGGGTCCGGTTTGCCGGCGCTGACTTTCAGCGCCTCGCCGTCGGTGCCGCGCGACTGCGCCGCAGCCCGGTCTGCACCCGATATCTTGAACTGACCCGAATAGACGGCGGCGCCCTCGACGAGGCCCACATTTCCGTCGGTCTCGATGACCAGCGGATAGGCATCCGGATCGGCTTTGAGCCTGAGCCGCATTTGCCCGTCCGGTTCAGCCTTGCCGGTGGAAGCGGCGATCGTGGTCCGCAACCCGTCCAGCAACAGCGAGCCGTCCAGCCGCCAGGGGCCGGCCAGCGACTTGGCCGAGATCGTCGAGTTGATCTCGGAAATAAGATGGCTGCGCCCGCCTGCGGCGTGGCTGAGCGCGATCTGTCCTTCCGTCACCGTCAGCTTCTCGATGGAGATCTGGCCGGGATCGAAGGGCGAGGACGGCCGCATCGTCCAATCGACGGTGCCGTCGGCGGCGATGTCGATCGTCGCCTTCGGCCGCACCAGCCGCATGTCGAAGATCAGCACCTCGCCGCGCAGGAATGGCGCCAGTTCGGCATCCATCGAAAAGGTTTCGACGGTCATCGCCGGCTGGCCGTTGGGGCCACCGGCAACGGCGACGTTCGAGAACGTCAGCGAGGGAAACGGCAACAGCCTCGCCGTTGCATCGCCTTGCACGGTCACCTTGCGGCCCAGGACGGCACTCGCCTCGCGCTCGAAATCGGCACGGTAACCCGTCCAGTCGACAAAGTACGGCACCACCAGCGCCGCACACAGCACCAGCACGAGAAGCCCACCGAAGATCACGAACAGGCGTGCGAGCATGAACTCCGAAGCGGTTGATTGAAAGTCAGCCGCACTCTATCCGCATCAGCGTGTCGATAAAGAGGCAATTCCCGCCAGACAGGCTTCTAGAGCAAAAGAAGACAGCCAAGAAAACTCAGCGCGCGTCGCGCTTTGCTTGCGCCACCTTTGCCGCCTGCCGCTGCCGGCCGAGTTCCATCGGCCGGATCAGATTCTCAGGCCGCCGGCTCACGATCGCGCGCATGCCTTTGTGCGCGGTGCGCGTGTTGAACTCGGGACCATCCGCCGCAGCGCCTTGCTTCATGGACAGCGCCTTGCGTGCATTCTCGACCAGCGAAACACGCGCCGCCAACTGGCGGCGGCGTTCGGCCTCGCCATTGAGCCGCCGCATGGTCATCGCCAGAACCGCTAGCTTCAACTGCGAGCCTTCATCGGCCTTCGAGGCGCCGGCGCCCTTTGGCGCACCTTTGCCGCGCATTTCGCGGCGGCGGCGATGCGCCTCGGTCTGGGCCTTGTCGCGCCGCTCCCTTAGGAGCTTGACCAAGCTGGCGAGTTCGGCGTCGGCAAGATGCTGTACCACTGGATGGTGCGACTTCTCGACGAGAGCATGTTCGTCGGCGCTCAGCGCCCGAGCCTCTTCCTTGCGTGAAATCGCCATGACACCATTCCTCCGTCTGTGACGCCTGCCTGGAGTCTTGATCCAAATGGTGGTGCGGTCAAGCCAAGGACCATTGGATCTTCCTCCACTATACGGCCGGCAATATCTTGCCCGGGTTCATGATGTTCAGCGGGTCGAGCGCCTGCTTGATCGTGCGCATGATGTCGACGCCATGGCCGAGTTCATGCCGCAGGAAGCCGATCTTGCCTTGCCCTATGCCATGCTCGCCGGTGCAGGTGCCGTCCATGGCGATGGCGCGCATGTTGAGCCGCGCCACGAATTTTTCCGCCAGCGCGATCTCCTTCGGATCGTCCACGTCCATCAGCACCAGCACATGGAAATTGCCGTCGCCGGCATGGCCGACGATCGGCGCGATCAGGCCCATCTCGGCGATGTCCGCCTCGGTCTCGGTGACACATTCGGCAAAGCGAGAGATCGGCACGCAGACATCGGTCGACAATCCCTTGGCGCCCGGCCGCAGCGTCAGCGACGACCAGTAGGCATCGTGCCTGGCCTTCCACAATTTCGTCCGCTCTTCGGCGACGCTGGTCCACAGGAACGGACCGCCGCCATTTTCCTCGGCGATCATGCCGAAGGTTTCGGCCTGCTCGGCGACGCCGGCATCGCTGCCGTGGAACTCGACGAACAGGCACGGGCTCTCCGGATAATCGAGCTTGGAATAGGTCTTCATCGCCCGCATCTGCAGCGCGTTGACCAATTCGATGCGTGCCACCGGAATGCCCATCTGGATGGTCGCGATCACCGCATTGCAGGCCGCCTCGACACTGGGAAATGGGCAGACGCCGCCCGAAATCGCCTGCGGAATGCCCTGCAGCTTCAAGGTCAGCTGGGTAATGATGCCGAGCGTGCCTTCCGAGCCGATCAGCAGCCGTGTCAGATCGTAGCCGGCCGAGCTCTTTTTCGCGCGCTTGCCGGTCGTTACCGCCTCGCCGTCGGCCATCACTGCGGTCAGCGACAGGACGTTTTCGCGCATCGTGCCGTAGCGCACGGCGTTAGTGCCCGACGCCCGCGTCGCCGCCATGCCGCCGAGCGAAGCGTTGGCGCCCGGGTCGATTGGAAAGAACAGGCCGGTGTCGCGCAGATGCCGGTTGAGGTCCTCACGCGTCACGCCGGGCTCGACGGTGCAATCCAGATCCTGCGGATTGACCGCGATGATGCGGTTCATCCGTGAGGTATCGAGCGAGATGCCGCCGCCCGGCGCATTGGTGTGGCCTTCCAGCGAGGAACCGACGCCAAAGGCGATCACCGGCACACGATGTGCCGCGCACGCGCGCACGATTTCCTGCACCTCCTCCGTCGTCTCGGCAAAGGCGACGCCGTCCGGCGCCTGCGTCGGAATGTAGGTGGTGGTATGCGCGTGCTGGGCGCGGATCGCCTGGCCGGTCTGGAATCGCTCGCCGAGCCGCTGCTTGAGGATGCCGAGCACGGCGGCGATGCCTTCTTCGTTGCGCTCGACCGGGTTGAGGTCGCCTAAAGCCATCGATTCCTCCGCGAATGGACCAGCGTCCACCCTTGTTCTGCATCTAGGGATGCGTAGTCTCACCAACCACGCTCTGTCCAGTCCACGCTCGTTTCAGCATGACGCCAAGGAAGTTCCCGTATGCCCATCCCCGCCCCTTTCGTCTCTCGCGCCATGGACATCGAGGAGGCCTGGATCGACTACAACGGCCATCTCAACATGGCCTACTACAACGTGCTGTTCGACCGCTGCTCCGACGAAGCCTTCGAGATGATGGGGATGGGGCCGGATTATGTGAAAGAACGGCGGCTCACCATCTACACGGCGGAAGTCCATGTCTGCTACGTCCAGGAGCTGCATCTCGATCACAAGGTCACGGTCTCCTTCCAGCTGCTGGACCATGACGAGAAGCGGCTGAGGGCCTATCAGGAAATCCGCCATCTCGACGGCTGGCTCGCCGCCACGTCCGAAACGCTGTCGCTGCATGTCGACATGTCAGGCCCGAAGGTGGCGCCCTTCCCCGCCAACGTTCTGGCCAAGGTTGAAGCGATGCGCGCCGCCCATGCGGCGCTGCCGATGCCGGAGCGCGCCGGCCGTTCGATCGGCATTCGTCGCAAGACGCTTGAACCGCCGTCAGACCGCCGTTAACCTTACCAAGGTTTTAACGTGAACAAGCCGAATTGAGGCGTTGAACGACTCAGCGCGGCGTTGGAAAACCATCCGCATCGAATTGCGATACGGGCGGCGGGGCGAAAGCGGTTCGGGGAACGTGCATGAAAACCGACATCAAGGTCGAGGCGGACAGGCTGGCGGCTGACCCACGCATTACCGATTATGATTTCTGGCGCTCGCTGAAGAACCTCAACAACGAGATCTTCCACATCGCCAACAACAACGAGCCGATCCCTTTCGCCATGATCCGCTGGCGCGCCATCCTGAAACAGGCGCGGATGAAGCGCGGCCACGCCTGACGGGACCTTCATTCCCTCCACATCAAGGCAGCCGTTTCACCGCCCCAAGCGGCGAGCGCGCCACGACAGGCGACGACTGGATGATCGCCGTGTTGGTCATCGCATAGGGAATGATCCGGTCGATCACCCGTTCGAGTTCGGCCACCGAGCCGACATGCGCCAGCGCGATGAAACAGTCTTCTCCGGTGACCCGGTCGCATTGGGCGATTTCCGGCAGCTCACGGATGATCTCGGCCACGACAGCCAATTGCCCCGGCACCGGCCTGATGCGCAGCCACGCCGACAGCTTCATGCCGAGCGCGGCCGGATTGATGCGCACCGTATAGGCCTCGATCACGCCGCTTTCCTGCAGCCGCTTGATGCGCTCGGCGACGCTCGGCGCCGACAGGCCGACCGATCGCGCCAGTTCGGCAATGCTGGTGCGCGCGTCCTTTTCCAGCACGCGCAGGATTTTCAGGTCGGCCGTATCCAGATCTGGATTTTCATTTCGAAGGCGTTTCAGCGGAATGCTCCTTGCTTTCGGAAAGGAAATAGCCACAGCGCCCGGCCATCATCCATGTAAATCGAAAAAGTTGCCTGCGATACTGATCCCATGCAAGATCGGACGCAACCCCCGGCAGCACATCCTGCCCTCGCCGGCTCCGCCATTACCTTGGCAAACTCGATGCCACCGCATCTCTGGTTCGGCGTCAGCGCCGTGTTCCACTATCTCGGACCGGCCTTCGCGGTGCTGCTTTTCCCGCATGTCGGCGTGCTCGGCATGGCGTGGCTGCGCATCGCCACCGCCGCGCTTGTCTTTGCCCCGCTGACCCGGCCATGGGCGGTCTTCACCCGCGCTGATCGCTCGACGCGGTTGTTGCTTCTGGCCTTCGGCGTCTGCCTTGGCGTGATGAATTGCTCGTTCTACCTAGCGCTTGACCGCTTGCCGATCTCGCTGGTGGCGGCTATCGAATTCGTCGGCACCATCGGCGTCGCGCTTGTCGGCCTCAGAAGCCCGCGCAATCTCGCCGCCCTTGCCGTCGCGCTCGCCGGAACCTTGCTGTTGATAGAGGTCAAATGGTCGAGCGATCCTGTCGGCCTGTTCTGGGCCTTCCTCAACGGGGCGCTGTTCGTCTTCTATATCGTGCTCGGCCACCGCGTCGCGCGCGCCGGCGCCGGCAATGGCATCGCGGGACTGGGTGCCGCCATGGCGGTCGCCCTTTTCATCGTTCTGCCGATCGGGTTTAGCGATGCACTGCCGGCGTTCTCGGCGCCGCCGCTGCTGCTTGCGGCGGTCGGCGTCGGCATCTGCTCGTCCGTCATTCCCTACATTTGCGACCAGCTTGCCATGTCGCGGCTGCCGCGCTCCAGCTTCGCGCTGATGCTGTCATTACTGCCGGTCACCGCAACGTTGATCGGCGTCATTGTGCTGCGGCAGGTGCCGAGCCTCACCGACTGTCTCGGCATCGCCTTGGTGGTGGCCGGCGTCGCCTTTCACAAACCGGCGCCGGCGCCCGCCTGATCAGGCCAGCTTCTCCTTGAGGAAGGCGATCGTCCGCCCCCAGGCGAGGTCAGCCGCCTTCTTGTCATAGCGGGCCGCCGATGTGTCATTGTTGAAGGCATGGTTGGCGCCTTCATAGACATAGACTGAATATTCGACATGAGCCGCGTCGAGTTCCTTCTTGAAGGCGTCGATGCCCGCATTGGTGCGGGTGTCGAGCCCGGCATAGTGCAGCATAAGCGGCGCCTTGATCTTCGGCACGTCCTCGGCCTTCGGCTGCATGCCGTAATAGGCGACGGCGGCGGCAAGATCCGGTGCGTTGACGGCCAGCATGTTTACCGTGCCGCCGCCCCAGCAGAAGCCGACGGCGCCGACCTTGCCGTTGCCGTCCTTGTCTCGCTTGAGGTAGGCGATCGTTGCGACTGCATTGGCGGCGACCTGTGCTGGATCGAGCTGCGAAAACAGGTCACGCGCCCTGTTTTCATCGTCCGGCGTGCCGCCGAGCGGCGTCATGAAGTCCGGCGCAAGCGCCACGAAGCCTTCCAGCGCAACGCGCCGCGCCACATCGCGGATATGCGGGTTGAGCCCCCGGTTTTCATGCACGACGATGACCGTGCCGAGCTTACCGGTCTGATCCGCCGGCTTGACCAGATAGCCCTTCATCTCGCCGCCGCTGCCCGGATAGCTGATGTCCTCGCCTTTCACGCCCGGATCGTCTTCCGCGACGATTGCCGCCTGGGCCGAATTTGCCGTCAGCAGCGGCGCGATCGCGGCCGCTGCCGCACCCGATCCGGCAAGCCTGGTCAACTGCTCCATGAAGCGCCGCCGGTCGAGCGTCAGATGCGTGTATTCGTCATAGGCATCGATCATCGCCTGGGTGATGGCAGGCTTGGCGGGGCCGGCAGGTGTTGTCATGGCGCGCGCTCCTCGTGCATCGGGCATCGCCCCCCGCGGCAACATAGTGCCGAAGCTTGCCCGGTCCAGTCACGGCTGAGTGAGGGCTGCCATAAGTCCCTGCACGATGGCCGTGATGCCCCGCGCGGCGCTGTCATTAAATTTCGGTCATTTGTGGCAATTCTAAATGCACGCACCACCATATAAAACAAACTTACCAGGCTAGGCCTCGCTCGCGCCATTTGGCGAGGAAAGAATGCCTGATTGACGACGAAGGAATTACGCCCATGACCTTTCCCTCCCCGCTTCTGGCAAGTGGGTTCGCACTCGCCGCTATGGCTTTGCTGGCGCTGCGGATCACCGCCGCTAGACGATCGATGGTCAAGGCCCGCGGCAACCGGCACCGCCCCACAAACAGCAAAGGCTGAGGAAGATCATGGACGTTCAGGACATCATCAACACCGTCTCCCAGAAGGCCGGTCTCAACCAGGCCTTGACCGAAAAAATCGCCGGCACGATTTTCTCGGTGCTCGAACACGAAGCGGAAGGCACGACCCTGTCCAGCTTCTTCGCCAAGATTCCGGGCGCCGACGCCCTGGCCAAGCAATATGATGTCATGGCTCCCGGCGCGGCTTCCGGCGGTGGCCTCCTGTCGTCGCTGGAGGGCGCGCTCGGCGGCGCTCTCGGCGAAAAAACCGGCGCGCTGATCAACGGCGTCGCCATACTCAAGGCGTCAGGCCTCACCCTGGCACAGATCAGCCAGGCCGGCACGATGCTGGTCCAGCAGGCCGAGGCAGCCGCCGGCCCGCAGCTGACCAATGAGGTACTTGCATCAGTACCTGACCTGAAAGGGCATCTCGGGCTCTGAAGGACCTTCTACTTCGGCAGCGTATAAGCCATCACATAATCGCCCGGCTTGGTGCCGACCGAGCCGTGGCCGCCGGCAACGATGACGACGAACTGGCGCCCGTCGGCCACCGTGTAGGTCATCGGCGTCGACTGTCCACCGGCCGGCAGCCGCGCCTGCCAGAGCTGCTTGCCGGTCGTCAAATCATAGGCGCGAACATAGTCGTCGACCGCCGCACCGAGGAAGGCGACGCCGCCGGCGGTGATCATCGGCCCGCCAATGCCGGGCACGCCGACCTTGAAAGGCAGCGGCAGCGGCGTCATGTCGTAGACGGTGCCGTTGCGATGCTTGTAGACGATCTTGCCGGTCCGGAGATCGGCACCCGCCACATAGCCCCAGGGCGGCGCCTGGCAGGGAATGCCGAGCGGCGACAGGAACGGCTTCAATATCACTGCGTAAGGCGCACCGTCATTGCGGTTCAGGCCTTGTTCGCTGCCTTTGGTATCGCCCGGCGGCGGCACGTCGGCGCGCGGCACCAATTTGGAGATGAACGCCAGATATGTCGGCATGCCGAACATTACCTGCCGGACCGGATCGACTGCCACGCCGCCCCAGTTGAAGGTGCCAAAATTGCCGGGATAGATCAGCGAACCCTGCAGCGATGGCGGGGTATAGCGGCCCTCATAGCGCAGTTTCAGGAACTCGATCCGGCAGGCCAGCTGGTCGAACATGGTGATGCCCCACATGTCGGCGCCGGTCAGCGGCTTCGGACTGAAGCTCAGGTCCGAGGACGGCTGCGTCGGCGAGGTATGGTCGCCCTCGATCGCGCCGCCAGGTGCTGGCACTTCCTTGACCGGAACGATCGGCTCGCCGCTGCGCCGGTCGAGCACATAGAGGTCGCCCTGCTTGGTCGGCCCGACCAGCGCCGGCACCACGCCACTTTCCGTGGTGACGTCGACCAGCGTCGGCTGCGCCGGCACGTCCATGTCCCAGAGATCGTGATGCACGGTCTGCCGCACCCAGCGCAATTGTCCGGTGTTGAGGTCGAGTGCGGTGATCGAGGAGGAGAATTTCTCGTCATTGGCGCTGCGCCCGGCGCCGAGCTGGTCCGGCGTCTTGTTGCCGAGCGGCACATAGAGCAGCCCGAGCTTCTCGTCGGCGCTCGCCGTCGACCACATGTTGGGCGAGTTGTGGGTATAGGTCTGGCCGGGCGGCAGCGGCGTCGTCTGGTCCGGATTGCCGGAATCCCAGTTCCAAATCAAAGCGCCTGTGTCGACGTCGAAGGCACGAATGACACCGGACGGCTCCTCGGTCGAATAATTGTCGTTAACCGCGCCGCCGACGATGATCTTGTTGGCGACGATCAGCGGCGCCGACGTCGAATAATAATAGCCCGGCTTCGGATATGGCATGTTGGCGAGCAGGTTCAGCGTGCCGGCTTCGGCAAATGTCGGACAGACCTGGCCATTCGCGGCGTCGAGCGCGATCAGTCGGGCGTCGGATGTCGGCAGATAGATGCGTGTGGCGCAGGGCTGACCGGCGGCGGTCTTGGCGTCGGCATAATAGGACACGCCGCGGCAGGTCTGGTGCTGGCGGTCCTTGTTGAGCTTGACCTGTGGATCGAAGCGCCATTTCTCCTTGCCGCTCGCGGCATCGATGGCGATCGCGAAATTATGCGGCGTGCAGATGTAGAGCGTGTCGGCAATCTTCAGCGGCGTCACCTGATAGGTCGTCTCGCCGATGTCGTCGGGCCCTTTCACATCGCCGGTCTGATAGGTCCAGGCCGGCTGCAGATTGGCGACGTTTTCCGGGGTGATCTGGTCGAGCGGCGAATAGCGCTGGCCATATTGCGTGCGACCGTAATAGTGCCATTCGCCGGCCGGCACGTTGCCGCCGAGATCGGCCGTCGGCGTCACCTTGTCGGTGTTGATTTGGCCGGCAATATCCTTTGGATCGGTCGTCATCGAATATCCGGCGACGCCGAGCGATGCCAGCACCGCGAGGATCAGCGGTGCGCGTCCGTCGGGACCGGTAAGCCCGCGCCGCGCCCATGGCGTCAACAGCCACAGCGCGACAAGCACGATAATGCCGCCGCGCGGGCCTAGCTCCCACCAGTCGAAGCCGGTTTCCCAGACAGCCCAGGCGAGCGTGCCGAGCACGATCGCCGCGTAGAGCCACAGCGCCGTGGATCTGCGCCTGTAGAGCAGCCAGGCGGCGACAAGGAAAGCTATACCGGCGATGACGTAATACCAGCTGCCGCCCAGCGTCACGAGCCAGATGCCGCCGCCGCCAAGCGCCAGGCCGATGAGGAAAAGGATCAGGGAGGTGATAACGACAGCCAAGACGGTGCTCCTTCGACTGGTGTGCTCCGCGACGCGTCCATGGGCAACCCCGCATTGCGTTCCTGCCCCTGCGCAACTTTCTCCGGCCCGCCTTGCGTGTCAAGCGAGCTCGAAGCAATCCATAATCGGACCAACGAGGACGCTGCTGATTTTCAACGCTATGGCAAATTGGAGGCCACACGCTAAAGTAGCGATCTCACCTTGCCGGTATCCAGATTTTCCAGCAATCTGCCTTGAGCCACCGAAACCCTTGGAGCAACCAGAGTGACGTCATTCCTTGTGCCTACGACGCGAGCAGTGCTTGTCGTGTGTGCTCTCCTCCTCGGCTTGGTCGCCGCGACAGTGGCCGCGCCGGCACAGACGATCGGCGAGATCAACAGGGCAAACGGTTTTCATGAGATGCTGATGGGCATTGGTCCCAATATCGCCAATGGCATAAAGTCCATACCGGAACCCCTGCCGAAAAATTTCCATGAAGCCTGGTCGGCTGCGATGGAAGGCTCCTTTGACGGCGCCAGAATGGAGACGGCCGTCGAATCGCAGATGGCGGACAAGCTGGCCGCTGCCGATCTGTCCGATCTTGCCACGTTCTACGCTTCGGCTTTGGGCAAACGCGTGACCGCTCTGGAAATTCAATCGTCTGGTTCTGAAGGTAAGGAAAGCAAGAGGACAGACGGCAAACGCATCCTCGCCGAGCTTCCATCCAAGGATCCGGTCCGTCTCGAATTGTACAGGAAGATCATGGATGACATCAGCGCCGTCGACACGGGAGAAGCAATGGCGCTGAATATAGGCTACGCGATGTTTTCTGGCGTACTGGGAGCGGCAGGAAAACCCCTCCCGGATGACCAGATCATGGCTCTGGTGCATCGGCAATACGCAAAAGTTCGTCAGACAATCGAAAAAAACGTCATGGAAAGTGCTGCCTACACATACAGGGATCTGCCGCTTGAAGATCTCAAACTTTATTCGACATTCCTGGCGTCGTCCGCCGGACACCACTACTACGATCAGATGCTGACTGCTCTGAGCGCGGTGATGGCAGTGGAAGCGCGCTCGTTCGGACACCGATTGTTCGTCGCGCTTGGTTACCGCAAGGCCTGAGCAGGCGGGTATCACACCGTTCAGGTGCTTTGCCGGAACAAAACGGAGACACTTCTGGCCTTTCCCTGCCGAATCACTACATTCGGGGGGAGATGTCCGGCTTTTCGGAAGACATGCCCTTTTTTGACGAACCGAACGCGCGGCCCGTGGCCCCGTCGGGCATTGCCGCGCGCGCCATGGCTGCCCGCAGCAATCAAAACAACGCGCCCGATTATCTCAACGGCCTCAACCCCGAGCAGCGGCTGGCGGTGGAAACCACCGAAGGCCCGGTCCTTGTGCTGGCCGGCGCCGGCACCGGCAAGACGCGCGTCTTGACCACCCGCATCGCCCACATCCTTGCCACCGGCAAGGCCTTCCCCTCGCAGATCCTCGCCGTCACCTTCACCAACAAGGCGGCGCGCGAGATGAAGCAGCGCATCGGCCTGTTGATCGGCGAAGGCAATGTCGAGGGCATGCCGTGGCTCGGCACCTTCCACTCGATCGGCGTCAAGCTGCTCCGCCGACATGCCGAGCTGGCCGGGCTCAAATCCGACTTCACCATTCTCGACACTGACGACGTCGTGCGCCTGATCAAGCAGCTCATCCAGGCCGAAGGGCTGGACGACAAGCGCTGGCCGGCCAAGCAGTTCGCCCAGATGATCGACGGCTGGAAGAACAAGGGCCTCGGCCCCGCCGACATCCCCGAGGGCGACGCCCGTGCATTCGCCAACGGCAAGGGCCGCGAGCTCTACAAGGCCTATCAGGAGCGGCTGCAGACGCTGAACGCCTGCGACTTCGGCGACCTGCTCTGCCACCCGATCCGCATCTTCCGCGCCAATCCGGATGTGCTGAAGGAATACCACAAGCGCTTCCGCTACATCCTCGTCGACGAATACCAGGACACCAACACCGCCCAATACATGTGGCTGCGGCTCTTGGCGCAGCGGCCGCAATCCTCCCCCCTTGAGGGGGAGGTGCCCGCGAAGCGGGCGGAGGGGGTTGCCGCAGTAGGCACCGCCAGCGCGTCGAGCACTGCCGCCAGCAGGTCGAGCACTGCCGCTCGGACCCCACCCGGCCGGGCTTTGCCCGGCCACCCTCCCCTCAAGGGGGAGGGAAGCCCGCGCCTGTCCACCGTAAATATTTGCTGCGTCGGAGACGACGATCAGTCGATCTATGGCTGGCGCGGCGCCGAGGTCGACAACATCCTGCGCTTCGACAAGGATTTTCCCGGCGCCACCATCATCCGGCTGGAGCGCAACTACCGCTCGACCGCGCACATTCTCGGCACCGCCTCGCATCTCATCGCCCACAATGAGGGCCGCTTCGGCAAGACGCTGTTTACCGAAAAGATCGCCGAGGACGACGAGAAGGTGCATGTCCATGCCGCCTGGGATTCCGAGGAGGAGGCCCGCGCCGTGGGCGAGACCATCGAGGCCTACCAGCGCCAGAAGCACAATTTGAACGATATGGCGATTCTCGTCCGCGCGTCCTTCCAGATGCGCGAGTTCGAGGACCGCTTTGTCACGCTCGGCCTCAACTACCGCGTCATCGGCGGCCCGCGCTTCTATGAGCGGCTCGAGATCCGCGACGCCTTGGCCTTCTTCCGCGTCGTCGCGCAAGGCGCCGACGACCTCGCCTTCGAGCGCATCGTCAACGTGCCGAAGCGCGGGCTTGGCGAGGCCACCATCCGCCAGATCCATGATACCGCACGCGCGCTGCGCACCCCGATGCTGGAGGCGGCGGCAAAACTCGCCGAGAGCGACGAGCTGAAGCCGAAGCCGCGCGCCGCACTTCGCGAGGTCGCCGCCAATTTTGAACGCTGGCAGAAGGCTCTGGAAACCACCCCGCACACCGAGCTCGCCGAGACCATTTTGGAGGAGAGCGGCTACACCGACATGTGGAAGAACGACCGCTCGGTCGAAGCGCCGGGCCGGCTGGAAAACCTCAAGGAGTTGATCCGCTCCATGGAGGAGTACGAATCGCTGCGCTCCTTCCTCGAACATGTCGCACTCGTCATGGACGCCGAGCAGAACGCCGAGCTCGACGCCGTCAACATCATGACGCTGCATTCGGCCAAGGGCCTCGAATTCGAGACCGTGTTCCTGCCCGGCTGGGAGGAAGGGCTGTTCCCGCACCAGCGCGCGCTCGACGAGGGTGGCCGCTCCGGGCTGGAGGAAGAACGGCGGCTGGCCTATGTCGGGCTGACCCGCGCCAAGAAGAACCTGCATTTGTGGTTCGTCTCCAACCGCCGCATCCATGGCCTCTGGCAGTCGACCATTCCCTCGCGCTTTCTCGACGAACTGCCGGAAGCCCATGTCGAGGTCGCCGAAAGCGGCAACTCCTATGGCGGTTACGGCAACGCCTATGGCGGTGGTTCTTTCGCCTCCGGTCGTGGTGGCCAAGGGGCAGGAAGACAGAACCCCTACGGGGCGTCGCGCTTCGACAACATTGGCGGCAATTCCGGCGCCGAGAAATCCGGCGCTTTCTCCAACACCTATGCGACGCCGGGCTGGCAGCGCGCTCAAGCGAACCGCACCGAGGCGACCGACCGCAATTGGGGCACGCGCTCCGGTCACCAGGTCGAGCGCATCGGCTATGGCGAAACCGACTCCGGCTACGGCGCCGGCCGCACCTCGGTCAAGGGCCGCACCATCGACGGCGAACTGGTCGCCAAATCCGTCGCCGACACGCCGTCCCCCTTCAACGTTGGCGACCGCGTCTTCCACCAGAAATTCGGCAACGGCAACATCTCGGCAATCGAAGGCAACAAGCTGACCATCGACTTCGACAAGGCCGGCCAGAAACGCGTGCTGGACGGGTTTGTCACCGGGGTTTGAGCGTTCGCCGGTCGCTAGCGATACCGCGCCTGGTTCCATTTGTGGCCGAGCAGCGACAGGATGATGATCAGGCCGTTGAAGAACTGGACGTAGAAGCCGCTCAGCCCCGCCGCGACGACGCCGGTCTGGATGAAGGAGACGGTGACCGCGCCGATTGCGCCGCCGACAACGGTGCCGATGCCGCCCCAGGTCGGGGTGCCGCCGACGAACACCGATGCCAGCACCGGCAGCAGGTAGCCGTCGCCGGCCGTCGGCCACCAGGTGAAGTTGATCATCACCGAAAAGGTGCCGGCGATCGCCGCGCCGATGCCGACGAAGACGAACACTTTTACGCGCACGCGCTTGACATCGATGCCCATCTGCTGGGCGCTGTCGGGATTGTCGCCGACCACCTTGACCTGCGCGCCGAAGCGATGGCGGTTGTAGAGCAGCGCCGACAGCACGACGAAGGCGATGGCCCAGAAGATCTGCACCGGAATGCCGTAAAGCTGGCTGGAGAAGATCTTGTAGGCCCAGCTGTCGGCAAGGCCGGTCAGCGCCGTCGACCTGCCCTCGTTGATGATCTGGATCAGGCCGCGCAGCAGGAAATTCATGCCGAGCGTGGCGATCAGCGACGACAGCCCGCCATAGACGACCAGCGAGCCGACCAGGAAGCCGAGCAGCATGCCGGTGACCATTGCGGCGGCAATGCCGAGGAACGGGTCGTAGCCGGCCTGCACGACCAGCGCGAAGACCCATGAGGCGAAGCCCATCGTCGCCGGAAACGACAGGTCGATCTCGCCGCAGGTGACGACAAAGACCAGCGGCACCACCACGAACAGCGCCACCGGCAGCGTGGTCAGCACGGAACTATAGAGATACCAGGTGGTGAAGACGGTCGGGTTGGCGATCATGAACACCGCCATCATGACGATGAACACGGCAAGCGTGCCGAGCGCGGCGCGGTTGTCGAGGATGAACCCGCGCAGCCAATTGTCGGACGGGTGTCTCCACTCTTTCCCGGCGGTTTCGCCATGCGGGCCGCCGAGGGGGCTCTGCAGATCGGGTTCCATGGTCTTGCTCATCGTGCCGCCCTCCCCGCATCGCCCGCGTCGTGCAATCCCGGCAATCCGCTGGGGTGGGCGACGTCTTCCATGAAATTGATCAGATCCTCGGCCGACTTGACCTCGCCGCGGTCGGCGGTGAGCGCGACCTTGCCGCGGTCCAGCACCACGAAACGATCGGCGATATCGAAGACGTGGTGGATGTTGTGGCCGATGAACAGGATCGAGCGTCCGCTCGCCCGCACCTGGCGCACGAAGTGAAAGACCTTGGCGGTCTCGGTCAGCGATAGCGCGGTCGTCGGTTCGTCGAGGACTATCAGCTCCGCCTTCTTATAGATGGCCCGCGCGATCGCCACGCCCTGGCGTTCGCCGCCCGAGAGCTGGCCGACGATCGACTGTGGCGTGAACACTTTCGAGGTGAAGCCGATCTCGCGCATCAGCCGGCTCGCCTCCGCGATCTCGTTGTTGACCTTCAGCCAGCCAAGCCAGCCGGTGAGCTCGCGGCCCATGAAGATATTGCGCACGATCGTCTGCTGCACGGCGAGCGCCCGGTCCTGGAACACGGTCTCGATGCCGGCGTCGCGCGAGCGCGCAGGGCTCCATCCGGTCACCGGCTTGCCGCGGACGAGAATCTCGCCGCTGGTCGGTTTGACCACGCCGGACAGGATCTTGATCAGCGTCGACTTGCCGGCGCCATTGTCGCCGATCAGGCCGACCACCTCGCCGCGATCGACGCTGAGATTGACCCCGCCCAGCGCATAGACCTGGCCATAGGACTTGCTGATGTCGCGCAGTTCGATGATGCGTTCGGCCATGGCGATCCTCGCTTGATTGTCGCGTGCCGGCTTTTTCGCCGGCGGTCCCGCCGGCCGGGCTCGATCCCGGCCGACGGCTTGGGAGGTCAGCGCAGCGCCTGCTTGGCGAGCTCGGCGACGATCTCGTAATTCTGTGGCGTGACGAAGCCGGCGCCGGTGTCGACATTCATCGGCGCAAGGCCGAGCACCACCTGCTGGCAGAGGCTGAGGATCGGCAGATAGCCTTGCAGGAACGGCTGCTGGTCGGCCGTCAGCTGGACCCAGCCGCCCTTGAAGCCCTCGACGATCTGCGGGCTGGTGTCGAAGCCGAAGTTGAAGATATCGCCCGGCTTCCTGCCCGCCGCCTGCATGTAAGTGGCGACGTTGCCGAGCATCTGTCCACCGGGATAGCCAACCGCCTTGACGTCGGGATTGTTGAGCAGTGCCGCGGTGATCACCGGAATGGCCAGATTGGGGTCGGAAGCCCATTCGCCGCTTGGCGGCGAGGAGAGCTGTATGACCTCGACGCCCGCCTCCTTGAGGGCAGCGACAGTGCCGCGCTCGCGCGCGCCGCGGCTTTCGTTCTCGAACGGGCCGATCATGATCGTCTTGTCGCCGGCCTTGAGCCCGGCCAGCTTGACCGCCTCGGCGCCAAGCGCGCGGCCCTGCTGCTCTTGCTGGGCGCCGACATAGCCGCCGCCGAACGCCGCCGTGACCTTCGGCACCGGCACATTCTGGTACATCATCTTGATGCCGTCCTTGTGCGCCTGTTCGGCCAGCGGCATGATCGAAGCGTCGCCCGGGTGGCCCATCATGGCGATGCCGCCGGGCTTGACCGCGACAGCCTCGCGCAATTGCTGCACCATCTTCTCGACATCCCACTGGGAAAAGATGTAGTCGACCTTGGGTCCGAGATCGGCTGCCGCCTGCTTGGCGCCATTGTAGACGATGGTGCCGAAGGCATCGCCCTCGGCGCCGCCGACGAAGAAGCGGATATGGACGTCCTTGCACCATTGGGCGTCGAGCGCCTGCGCCGGCAAGGTCGAGAGTGCGGCGGCGAACGCCGTGACGGCCGCCGCGACGGTCGAGCGCAGAACTGTCCTTCTCATCGTAATGCTCATGCACGTTCCTCCCTTTGTTCCCTCGCTAGCCGAGGGGTTTCGACGATCGCTTCGGCAATGCGCCGCAATGCTCACTAGCCGGCTCCTCCCGCCGGCCGATCCTCAAGCTGGGCTCGGCAGATAGGTCGTGCCTCCTCTGCATTGCTTGAGATAGTCAAGTGCTCGGACTTGTCCGGTGATCTCGAGGTCGCCGCGATAGACCGGGTCGTGCCAGCCTTCGATGTCGATGGCGCCCTTGTAGCCGGCGAGCCGCAATTCGCTGATCACCCGCGTCCAGTCGCTGTCGCCAAAGCCTGGCGTGCGCATCTGCACGAATGGCAGGCGGCCGAACACGCCATGCTCGCGGATCACGTCCCAGCGCACCGTCGCGTCCTTGCCATGGACGTGGAAGATGCGCGGCGCCCATTTGCGGATCTGCGGGATCGGGTCGATCAGGTAGACCAGCTGATGACAGGGCTCCCACTCCAGGCCGAGATTGTCGTCCGGCAATTCGTTGAACATCAGCTCCCAGGCGTCCGGATTATGGGCGATGTTCCAGTCGCCGCTCGCCCAGTTGCCGTCCATGGCGCAGTTCTCGAAAGCAATGCGCACGCCCTTGTCAGCAGCACGTTTTGCCAACTTCCCCCAGACCCCGCGGAAACGTGGCAGGCTGTCTGGCAGCGGCTTGCCGCGGATGCGGCCGGTGAAGCCGCTGACCATGCTGGTGCCGAACAGATGCGCGTTGTCGATGATCGTTTCCCAGGCCTGGAGGACGCCGCGATCGACTTCGCCGCTCTCCAGCGGATTGCCGAACACGCCGATCGACGAAATGACGACATCGGCATCGCCGATCGCCTCGCGGATCTCGCCTGCCAGCCGTGGAATGTCCTTGCCGCCCAGCGTCTGCCAGAAGAACGGCTGGATGCTCTCGAAGCCGAGCGGCAGAATCTGCCTGATATAGGCGGCCGGGTCGTCGAGATTGGCCCTCACCATTGTGCCGATCCTGATGTCGAGCAGCGGGTTTGGCATCATGATCCTTCCTGTGCTGTGATAGCGACCCGGCGCCCGGTTTCGGCGCTCTCGATCGCAGCGAAAACCATGGCCAGGCTCTTGATGTTGTCGGCGCCGCGCGTCTCCGGCTCGGTGCCGGTTTCGACGGCGCGGACGAAATCCTGGATAATGCCGAGATGGCCGCCGACGCGATCGGCCGGGTCGAGCGGCGGCACGGCTATCGGTTCGGTGCGGTCGAACAGGCCTTCACGGACCGGCTGCACGACTTCCGCCTTCAGCCCGTCCTCGCCGTCCCAGACAATGCTGCCGCGCTCGGCGACGATCCGCCATGTACTGTCCCAACTGGTGCGGAAGCCGGCCGCGCACCAGCTGCCGGCATAGGTGAACAGCTTGCCGCCGCCGAGGTCGAAGCTTGCAGTTGCCGACGACCCTTGCCGATACCAGGAATTGGTCGGCTCCCACTCCTGGCAATAGACGCCGGCCGGTTCGCCGGCCACCATGTAGCGGGCCGCGTCGAATGTGTGGATCGCCATGTCGAGCAGCAGCACATGGCGCATCTCTTCGCGAAAACCGCCGAAATGCGGCGCAACGAAGAAATCGGCGTGGATGCTGGTTGGCGCACCAATGGCGCCGGAATCGAGAAAGCGCCGGATGCGCCTGACATTGGCGACATAGCGGCGGTTCTGAACGACGGCATGGATACGCCCAGCGCTGCCGGCGGCCTCGACAATGGCACGCGCATTGTCCGGGCTGTCGGCGAGTGGCTTTTCGGTCAAGAGATGGCAATGATGGGCAAAGGCGGAAAACGCGACCTCGCGGCGGGCTGCCGGAACCACCACGTCGAACACCGCGTCGGGCTTAGTCTGGTCGAGCACGGCGTCGAGGTCGGTTCCGATGACGGCGCCGGAAAGCTCGTATTCGCGCGCCCTCGCCCGCGCCCTTTCGGCGTCGAGATCGACCAGGCCGACAATGGCGAGCCCGTCGATCTGCCTGGCCGCATCGAGCCAGGCCTTGCTCATCGCTCCGCAGCCGACCAGGACGACATTGATCATCCAGTGCTCCTCCCTCTCGGCCCCTCCAGACCGATCCTCACGGCGTTCACGGCAGGGCCGTGAAACGTTTTCCGTAAACGTTTACGAGAACACACCCGGTGGCGTAGAATGTCAATTGGCCGGCTGCGAAAAATCGTGGTGTCGGCTTGGCCCGGAGAGCAGCCGGTGCTAGCCAAGCAAGGGGGAGAACTGTCCTTTGGCGTCCAGCATTCACGACCTTGCGCGTCACCTGAACATTTCGATCGGCACGGTGTCGCGCGCGCTCAACGGTCGCGCCGACGTCAATGCCGACACACGCCAGCGCGTGCTCGATGCGGCCAAGAAGCTGAATTATTCGCCGAACCAGTCCGGCCGCAGCCTGCGGCGCGGCGCCACCCATTCGGTCGCCTTCATGCTGCAGCCGCATCCGGGCGACCAGGAATATGGCGAGCCGTTCTTCATTCCATTCCTGACCGGGCTGCAGGCCAAGCTCGCCGAAAGCGGGCTCGACCTGATCGTGGTGATGGGCGCGCCGGGCGACTATCAGCAGGAGCGCCTGCGCCGTGTCGTCGAGACCCGCCGGGCCGATGCCGTGGTGCTGGCCTGGACGCGGCGCGAGGACGAGCGCATTGACTATTTGACCCAGGCCGGTTTCCCGTTCGCGACGCTCGGCCGCAGCCGTTCCGGCGGCGATTCCTACCCCTCGCTCGATCTGGACTTCGAAAAAGCCGGAGCAGACGCGGTCGATCGTCTCGTCGCGCGCGGTCACCGCCGCATAGCGGCCATCCGCCCGTCGCTCGATCTCAACTTCGGCTATCTGTTTCTCGCCGGATATCGCAAGGCGTTGCGGCGGCACGGCATTGAGTTCGACCCCGAGCTGATCGCGGAAGGCTTCATCAACGAGGCCGGCGGCTACGCGGTGACGCCCAAGGTCATGCGCTCCAAGGACCCGCCGACCGCCATCATCTTCAACAACGACGCGATGGCGCTTGGCGGCTGCAAGGCTCTGGCCGAGGCGGGCATCAGGCCCGGCCACGACGTTGCGGTGATCGTCATCGTCGACACGCCGCTCTGTCGCTATTTTTCGCCGGCGCTGACCGGCTTCCGCCCGGCGCTGGAGCCGATGGGCGAGCGGCTGGCCGAAATGCTGCTGGCTTCGATCCCGGCCTTCGCCGGCACCGAAGGCGCCCGCATCATCCGCGAAGTCTGGCCGCTGGAGCTGATCGCGCGCGACAGCGACTGATCAGGGCAGTCACTGAGCAGGCCGGCCTTGCTCAAAGCCGCCCGCGCTCGCGCTCCGGCGTTGCAACTAGCAAGGAAGCCGCGGCAGTGGCGGCGGCAAGGGCCGCCTCGACAGGCTCTCCACGCGCAAGCCCCGCCGCGAAGGCGCCAACGAATTCGTCGCCGGCGCCATGCGTGCTGACCACCTTCACCGGCATCGCAGGCAAGGCGAACGCCTGGCCGTCGCGGTCGCGATAGGCGACCCCCTCCCCGCCGGCGGTGACGATGGCAGCCGGATAGGAACCGACGAGCATACCGGCCGCCTTCGCAGCACCCTCGAGCGTGTCTACGACAGGAACGCCGGCCAGGAATTCCGCCTCGATGGCGTTGACGATGACGATGTCGGTGAGCGCGATCAGCTCGGCGGAGAGGTTTCGGGCGGGTGCCGCGTTGAGGACGACGCAGCCGCCATGCGCCTTCACCGCCCGCGCCGCGGCAATATTGGCAGCTTCCGGCACCTCGTTCTGCAACAGCAGCACCGCCGTTTGCGCGATCAGCTCGGCCGCCTCTGCGATGTCCTTTTCGCCCAGAGTAAGGTTGCTGCCCGAGACGATCACCGCGCCATAGTCGCCGCTGTCGTCGAAAATCGCCACGCTCATGCCCGAGCCGGCACCGGAAGCCACCCGCACGAGGCTCCGGTCGACGCCGTTGCGGTCGAGATTGTCGAGAAGCGCGGCCGAAATCATCGTCGCCGACAGCTCCGATCATCGCCGCACGCACGCCGGCCCGCGCTGCCGACACCGCCTGGTTGCCGCCCTTGCCGCCGCATTTCGGATGCCAGGCATGGCCGGTGACCGTTTCGCCCTTGCGTGGGCGATCGGGGGCTTCGACCATGATGTCGTAATGCAGGCTGCCGAATACGGTCACCAACGGCGGAGGAGCCGTCATGTGCCCCAGACCTTCATGAGCCGCTTGCCTTTCATGAGTTCTTATCTTTCCGTTTCGACGTCACCGCAGACATGGTGCGGCCGAGATTGCGCTCCGCCGCCTGGTAGTCGCGTTGCGCGACCGCCACGAACAGCGCGTCGAGAATGTTGAGCTGGGCAATGCGCGCCGCTGCGTTCTCACCCATCAACGGCGAGCCTTGGGCGGTCGAGCAAAGCACGATGTCGGCGACGGCTGCCAATGGCGAGTTGTCATAGTTGGTGATGGCCAGCGTGCGCGCGCCGCTTTTGCGCGCAAGTTGGATGGCGTCGATGACGGCGCTCGTGTTGCCGGAATGCGAGAAGCCGACGGCAATGTCGTCGGCGCCGAGCAGCGAGGCCGACATTAGCATCATGTGCGAATCGTCGTAAACGGAGGTGCGGATGCCGATGCGCAGGAATTTGTGCGAAACGTCGCGTGCGATCTGCGCCGAGCCGCCGACGCCGTAGAAATCGCGATTCCTGGCGCGGTAAAGCAGATCGGCGGCACGGTCGAAATCGTCCATGTCGAGGATGGCGAGCGTCTCCTCCAGCGCCTGGATAGAGGTGCGGAACACCTTCTGCACGATCTCGGCCGAACTGTCGTCCACCGACAGCTCCTGATGCATCTCGGCGGTCGGCAGGCGGCTGTATTCATAGACCGCCGTGCGAAAGTCGCGATAGCCGGAAAAACCCAGCTTCTTGGCGATCTTGACGACCATCGCCTCCGAGACACCGGCCTCCTCGGCGATCTGCTTGAGCGGTATGGTCTCGTCGAAGCCGCGCCGTCCGAAGACGGTTTCAACCACCTTCGCCTCGAGCGGCGTCAGATGCGGCATCATCATACGGATGCGCGGTCCTACAGCTTTCAGATCCAGGCCGGTCAAGGTCATCCACGTCCCCTCGTCACGCGATCGATAAGCATCGCGGCGAGGATTATAAGGCCAGTTGCCAGCAGCTGATAGAAGGACTGGACATTCATCAGCGTCAGGCCGTTGCGCATGGCGCCGAGGATGACGGCACCCACAATGGTGCCGACCACGCTGCCCTTGCCGCCCATCAGCGAGGCGCCGCCGATGGCCGCCGCGGCGATCGCGTCGAGCTCCCAGAGGTTGCCGAGAATCGGCTCTGCGGCACCCAGTCGGCCGATCAGGATCTGCGCGGCAAGAGCTGCCAGCAGGCCCGAGATCATATAGGCGGCGATCTTGGTGCGGGCGATCGGCACGCCGGCTATGTAGGCCGCCTCCTCATTGCCGCCGACGGCGAGCAGATATTCGCCGAACGGCGTCTTCTTGAGGATGATCCAGGCAACCAGCGCGACCACGGCCACGATGACGACCGCCAACGGCAATCCGAACAGCGAGCCATTGAAGATGGCGCGAAAGCCGGCAGGCAGGCCGAGCACCGGATTGCCGCCGGTATAGATCAGCGCCAGCGCCCGGTAGGTGCTGAGCGTGCCGAGCGTGACGATGAAGGGCTGCAGCCCGACATGGGCGACCAGCACGCCGTTGAGTAGGCCGCAGAGCAGGCCGATGGCAAAGCCGGCGGCGATGGCCAGCGGAAACGGCACGCCGGCAACCAGCATGGAGGCAGAGATGACTGCCGAAAGGGCTGCCGTCGGTCCGACGGACAGATCGATGCCGCCCGAGATGATCACCAGCGTCATGCCCAACGCCAGGCAGGCGTTGATGCTCGACTGCTGCAGGATGTTGATCAGATTGCGCTCGGCAAAGAAACCCGGGACCAGTGCCCCGAAGACGGCGAGGATCACCACCAGGCCGATCAGCGTACCGGCGTCGCGCACGGAAAACCGGTGCAGGAAATCGGCCGCTGGGCGCGTTACTGTGTGTTCGGTTATATCGGTCATCCGCTGGTCCTGTCCGTTATGCACCGGCCCGACGGCGTTGCGCCTTGCCGGCCTGAGTCTCCGTTTGGGGTATGGCGTGCGCGGCGATCGCCTGTTCGCTGAGACTTGCGCGGCCCAGTTCGGCGGCGACCGTGCCGTCGCGCATGACCAGCACGCGGTCGGCGAGCCGGATCACCTCGGGCAACTCGGACGAAACGACGACGACCGAATGGCCTTCGGCGGCGAGCTCCTCGATCAGGTGGTAGATCTCCGCCTTGGCGCCGACATCGATGCCGCGCGTCGGCTCGTCGAACAGAAGGATCGGCGTTCCCGCCGCCAGCCAGCGGCCGATGATCGCCTTCTGCTGGTTGCCGCCGCTGAACAGGCGGATCGGCCGGTCGAGCAGGAACGGTCTGAGATTGACGCGTTTCATCTTCTCGGCTGCCACGCGCTTCAGCCGGCGGCGGTCGATGAGGCCGCGCGGCGCGAACACGCCCATCGAGGCGAGCGCCATATTGCTGGAGATCGACCGCAACGGCACGATGCCTTCGCGCTTGCGTTCCTCCGGCACCAGGCCGATGCCGGCCGCGATGGCGTCGCGCGGGCTGAAAAGTTTTACCGCCTTGCCGTCGATCTCTATTGTGCCCGATGAGACGCGGTCGGCACCGGCCAGCAGCCGCAGCAGTTCGGTGCGGCCCGAGCCGACCAGGCCGGCAATGCCCAGCACCTCGCCGCGATGCAGGTCGAACGAAACGTCATGGACCTTGGTCGCCGAGGCGAGATCACGCACGCGCAGCCTGATCTCGCCGGAAGCATGCGGGCGGTGCTGTGCCTGGGCAAGCTCGCGGCCGACCATCATCGAAACGACGGCCTTTTCCGACACCTGCGCGAGATCAACGGTTTCGACCACGACACCGTCGCGCATGATGGTGGCGCGCTGGCAGATGCCGAACACCTCGTCCAGCTTGTGCGAGACATAGACGACCGCGACACCGTCGCGCGCCAGACCGGCAATCACCTCGGCCAGCCGTTCGAACTCGCTTGGCGTCAGGCTGGATGTCGGCTCGTCCATCGCCACGATCCTGGCGCGGTCGAGCAGCGCCCGGGCGATCTCGACGATTTGCCGCTGCGCGACCTTCAGGCTGCCAAGCGGGGCTGCCGGATCGATGGTCGGGTCGATGGCGGCGAGAGCTTCCGCAGCGCGGCGTTCCTGCTCGCGCCGGTCGACGAAGACGCCGCCGCGCGTCAGCGGACGGCCGAGGAACATGTTCTGGGCGACGCTTAGGCGCGGCACCTGCTGCAATTCCTGATGGATCATGGCCACGCCCGCGGCGCGTGCCGCGACCGGGTTGTTCAGCGTCACCGGCTTGCCGTCGATCAGCACGCTTCCCGCTGTCGGCCGGTAGACGCCCGACAGGATGCGCAGCAGCGTCGACTTGCCGGCACCGTTCTCGCCAAGCAGGCCATGGATTTCGCCGGCGCCGACCGAAAAGGACACATCGCTCAGCGCCCGCACGGCCGGAAACACCTTGGAAATGCCCTCGAATTGCAGCCGCGCTGACATTGCTTCAGTTCTCCAGGCAAGGATGCCGACCCAAGGCCGGCACCCGCCGCCCCTGCTCTACTGGCCCGCTGCCGCGTCCTCGAGCAGCGCCTTGCGCACGGCATCGCCGCCGCCGGAGTAACGGTCGGCATTGTCCTTGGTGATCAGCGCCTGCGGCGTGGCAACGACGCGCGGCAGCTTCTGCCCGGCCACCAGTCGCAGCGCCGATTCCAGAGCCACCTCGCCGGTCAGCACCGGGAAGCTGTCGACGGTACCGGTCAGCTCGCCGGCGCGGATCGAAGCGTAGGCGTCGGAAATGCCGTCGGTGCCGAAGACGGCGACCTTGTCCTGCAGGCCGGCGGCCTTGACCGCTTCGACGATGCCGAGCGCCATGCCGTCGTTGTTGGCATAGAAGCCGATCAGGTCGGGGTGCTGCTGCAGGATGTTGGTGGCCGCGTCGTAGGAGGTCTGGCGATCCCAATTGCCGGGCACGCTGGCGACGACCTCGAACTTGCCGGCCTCGGTGATCGTGGTCTTGAAACCGTCGGTGCGCTGGACGGCGGCATAGACGCCGGCCTGGCCTTCGACGATGGCGACCTTGCCGCCATCCGGCCGGTTCTTGATGAACCATTTGGCGACGCGCACGCCATTGTCGCGCTGGACATTGCCGACATAGTACTCGGCCTGCGGGATGACCGCGTCATTGACGTTGACCACCGGCACGTTGGCGGCCTTGGCCTGTTCCATGATCGGCTGCAAGTTGGAGTCGGTCTGCGGCGAGACGAGAAGCACGTTGTAGCCTTGCGTAACCAGGCCTTCGGCGATGGTGAGCTGGCCGAGCTGGTCGCCCTCGCTCTGCGCCGCCTGGTAGACGACGGGCACACCGATACGGTCGCCGAACGACTTGTAGCCCTCACCCAGCGAGCGCCAGTATTCGTTGGTCAGCGTCTTGGAGACCGCACCCGCCTTAGTGCCCTCGGGCAGCTTGGGGAAAGCCCCGAACTTGGCCTCGAGCTGCGACCAGTCGATGCGATCCTTCTCGGTGTCGGAATTGAGCGGCGCGAGGTCCGCGGAAAAGGCCGAGCCGATGGACAGCGCCATCAGGCCAGCGGCGGTGGCGGTGGCAAGCAGAAATTTCATGGTCTTTCCTCCCTTGTTGAAACGGTAATGGCGCGAGCCTCAGCTGTCCGGCCCGAGCATGGCTTCCTGGATGATGGCCTGCGACGCGACCGCGTCCTGACGGTCGACGGCGGTGGAAAGGCGGTTGTCCTTTTCCAGCCGATCGACGACGCGCAGCATGCGCTTGACGGTCGCGATGTTGACTTCGCATTCGTGGACCGGATCGAGCCCGGTCATGTCAGGGAACGTGTCGAAATAGATGGCGCCGGCGTAGCCGTCGCGGCGGATCTGCCTGAGCAGCTCGATCGTCTGAACCGTATGCACCGCGCCGACCATCAAGCCGTCGTCGCGCTTGGCGTAGCCATCGTTGAGGTGCACGCCGAGCAGCTTGCTGTGCCGTGCCACGAGTGCGGCGGCGAAAGCCGGCTGCTCGTCGGCATAGAGCACATGGGCGAAATCGAGCGTCACGCCGAGATTGGGCAGGCCGATCTCGCGGATCGCCAGCAATGTCGTGGCCGCATCGGGCATCAGGCTGTAGGAGCGCGGCTCGTTGGGTTTGTATTCAAGGCTGATCCGGCAGTCCGGATCATGCGTTGCAACTTCACGAATACCATCGATCTCGTGTTGCCAGAGCGCTGTGTAGTCAGCCTGGAAGGCATAGTCGAAGCCATCCTGCCCGAGCCACAAGGTCATCAGGCTGGCGCCGGCCTCCCGAACGGCGTCGATGCCGGCCTTGGTCAGGTCGATGGCCTCCCGGCGAACGGAAGGATCCGGGTTGGTGAAGGCGCCGAGCTTGAAGGCCGGATTAGAGTAGTAGCGCATGGCGAAACCATTGATGGAAAGCCCGAGATCGCCAAGTTTCCGCGCCATTTCCGCAGGCTTTTCATCGACATGGTCGGGAAAGTTGAGGTCGAGATCGGTCAACTCTGCAACCTTCGCTGCACGCGCCGCCATCTGCAGCATGGACGGTTTGCCGACAAGATCAGTCCACTCGGCCTGCGGCCGCGAGGCAAAGGAATTGAGGCGGGTGGCGAAACGATAGACTGTCATCGGTGACCTTTCATTGTCATAACTTCACATAAGAATGATTATTTGTAAAGTCGTTAATTGCCCTCTCGGCGGCGACGAGTTCGCCAGACCCAGGCCAGTTGCAACCGCATGGGGACAAGCAAGCGCGGCAGTGTCACGCAAATATCATGTTCGCGTCCTAGATCGCTTCTCCGAAGGCTTTCGCGGCATCGTCGATGCGGCGCGGCGCTTTTTCAGGTCCGGCACCTTTGTTACCAAAGAGGATATCCATGAAAAACCCGCACCGAACCGCGTCCCTCGCCGTCGCGCTGGCGATGTTCACCGCCTCGACTCCGGCCTTGGCCGACAACTCCGCGACCGTCGGTGGCGTCAGCTTCGTCAACAAGGGGCTGGTCGGCGTCGGCCGTATCCCGGCCAGCCAGAAGGACAAGTTCGGCGAGACGTTTGGCTCCGGCTCCGGCATGGCGATCGACGCTGCCGGCTGGACGCATGGCGCGGACGGCTACAAGGGGTCGCTATGGCTGTTGCCGGATCGCGGCTACAATGTCGTCGGCACCACCGATTACCGGCCGCGCCTCAACACGATTGCCATCGAGTTCGCCCCGATCGCGCCGGGTGCAGTACCAGCCGCCGGCCAGGAACAGTCTGGCGTCAAGGCGACGCTTGCCGACACCATGCTTTTGACCGACGACAAGGGCGCCGATGCGACCGGCCTCGATCCGCTCAACGGCGTGCGTGCGGCGACCGACGACATGCCGATCCTGCCCGAAGCCAACGGCAAGCTCGCGCTCGATGACGAGGCGATCGTGCGGCTGTCCGACGGCACCATGTTCATCTCGGACGAATACGGCCCGAACATCTACCGCTTCTCCGCCGACGGCCATCTGATGTCGGCAACGCGGCCGCCGGCAGCCCTTGTCCCGATGCGTCATGGAACGCCGAATTTCGCGTCCGACAATCCTGGGCCTGGTGCGGCGGAGCCCGATCCGAAGGATCCCGAGACCGGGCGCCAGAACAACCAGGGCCTCGAAGGCATGGCGCTGACGCCGGATGGCAAGTTCCTGATCGCCGTGTTGCAATCGGCCCCGCGGCAGGATGGTGGCGATTCCGCCTCGACGCGCCAGAACACGCGCGCGCTGGTCTACGATGCCTCGGATCCCGCCCAGCTCAAGCTCGCGCATGAATATATCGTGCCGCTGCCGGTGTTCACCGATGCCAAGGGCAAGACCAAGATTGCCGCGCAGAGCGAGATCGTGGCGCTGTCGGACAAGACCTTTCTGATGCTGGCGCGCGACAGCGGCAACGGCCAGGGGCTGAAGGGCGACACTTCGCTCCATCGCGAGATCAGCATCGTCGATGTGTCGGCGGCAACCGACATCGCCGGCAGCGAGTTCGACAAAGACAAGCCAGTGGCGCCCAAGGGTGAGCTCGATCCATCGGTGACGCCGGCCAAGCTGACGCCGTTCATCGACATCAACGACAAGAGCGAACTCGGCCGCTTCGGACTGCACAATGGCGCGCCCAACGACCGCAACAACCTTTCAGAGAAGTGGGAGGCGATGTCGGTGGTGAGCGTCCTCGATCCGAAGCTGCCCGACGACTATTTCCTGTTCGTTGCCAATGACAACGACTTCCTCACCCAGGACGGCTTCCAGGTCGGCGCGCCCTACAAGGCCGAGGACGGCGCCGATGTCGACACCATGTTCCTGGTCTATCAGGTCACGATTCCCGGCTTGGCCGGGAAGTAGCGACACCCATGCAGGCGGACGCGCCGACCGCATCCGCCTAGAGATCGTGAAGGCACTTACCTCAACATCTCTGCGTCCTTTGGCACACCCGCATCGATCGGCTCGGCCGTCCTGTTCGACACGGCGGTGGTCTTCGCGGCGGCCGACAGGTTCGGGCGCACGAAGACCGGCGCGACGCCGTTGACGCGGCTGTAGAGGTCGATAATGTCCTGATTCATGAAGCGCACACAGCCGGACGAGGCGTTCTTCCCAATGGAATCCCACTCCGGCGTGCCGTGCAGCCGGTACATCGTGTCCTTGCCGTCGCGGAAGAGATACAGCGCGCGGGCGCCTAGCGGGCTCTGCGGGCCGGGCGGCATGCCGTCCTTGTATTTCGCCAGTTCCGGCCGGCGCTGGATCATTTCCGGCGGCGGCGTCCAAACCGGCCACATCTTCCTCGCCTGAACCACGGCGCTGCCGGTCCATCCGAAACCGGCCTTGCCGAGGCTGACGCCATAGCGAATCGCCCTGCCGCCGTCGCGCACCAGATAGAGGAAGTGCTCGGAGGTATCGACGACGATCGTGCCGGGTTTTTCTCCGGTCGGGTCGGACACGATCTGGCGCACGAACTTCGGATCGATCTTGGCTACCGGGACTGCCGGCAGTTGATAGCCCTCGTCGACGCGCGCGGCATACATGCTTGCGACATCGCCGAAAGCCGGTTCGCTTGGCGCCACTGTCAGTGGCGGCTTCACCACGTCCGTCGTGGTGCACGCCGAAAGAGCCACGGATGCCGCGCCCAAAGCGGATGCACCGAGAAACGCGCGCCGGTCAGGCGCTCAAAAAACAACGGAATATCGGACATGCCCCCCCGCTTACCCATAGGATTTAGTAAGGAATGCGGCCCCCCGCATCCAGGATCAATATCCGATTCCGGAAGCTTTGAGAACATGATTAGATCAAGGCGCGCTAGACGGAATTTGCAACGCCGCATCGACCTGTCCCGTTAAATCGGCAATCATTGCGGACCGGACCCAAATAAGCCGTCGCCGAGTTGCCTGCCATGGACGATAAGATGCCCGCGCGCCGGCGGACCGGCGATCTCACCAGTGGCCCCATCCCGCGCACGTTGCTGCTTTTCGCCCTGCCGGTGCTCGGCTCCAATGTGCTGCAATCGCTCAACGGCTCGATCAATGCCGTGTGGGTCGGCCGCTTCCTCGGCGAAGCGGCGCTGACCGCCACGTCCAACGCCAACCTCGTGCTGTTTCTCATCCTCGGCACGGTATTCGGCATCGGCATGGCGGCGACCATCCTGGTCGCGCAATCCGTGGGCGCTCGCGATCTACCCGAAGCCCGCCGCATCGTCGGCACCAGCGCCACGTTCTTCTTTCTTGTCTCGGTGGTGTTCGCGGTCTGCGGCTGGATCTGGGTCGATGCGATCCTGAACGCGCTCGGCACGCCGGCCGATGCCTTGCCGCTGGCCCGCTCCTATCTGCGCATCATATTCATCGCCGTGCCGATGATGAACCTGCTCTCCTTCGTCATGACGGTGCTGCGCGGCGCCGGGGATTCGCGCACGCCCTTCTTTTTCATGGCGCTGGCCGTCGTGCTTGACGTCATTCTGAACCCACTGCTCATCCGCGGCATCGGCCCGTTCCCCGAACTTGGCATCGCCGGCTCGGCCACCTCGACGCTGATCGGCCAGGCGGTGAGCGTGATTGCCATTCTGATCGTGCTTTATGCGCGCAAGCATCCGCTGCGGCTGGCCGGCGCCAATCTCGCCCTGCTCCGGCCGGACCCAACGCTGCTGCGCATCGTCGTCGTCAAGGGCGTGCCGATGGGCCTGCAGATGATCGTCGTCTCGGCCGCGGCGCTGACCGTGATGGGCATGGTCAACGCCTACGGCTCGCAGGTCGCAGCCGCCTACGGCATAGCCGCACAGCTCTGGACCTACGTCCAGATGCCGGCGCTCGCCATCGGCGCCGCGGTCTCGTCCATGGCGGCGCAAAATGTCGGCGCCGGACGCTGGGATAGGATCGGCCGCATAGCCGCCTCCGGCGTCGGTTTCAACCTCGCCCTGACCGGCGCGCTTGTCGCGCTGCTGTTCCTGTTTGACCGCGCGGTGCTCAGCCTCTTCCTCAGCAGCGACAGTGCGGCCATCGACATCGCCGTGCACATCAACAACGTGGCGTCCTGGTCCTTCATCCTGTTCGGCATCACCATCGTGCTCTTCGCCACCGTGCGCGCCACCGGCGCGGTGATGCCGCCGCTGATCATCCTGGTGATCTCGGTGCTGCTGGTGCGCACCAGCTTCGCCTATTTCTTCCGAAGCATGATCGGCGAGGAAGCTCTGTGGTGGAGCTTTCCGGCTGGCTCTATAACCTCGCTCGTGCTGGCCGCGGCCTATTATCGCTTCGGCCGCTGGCGCAGCCTGCACATGATCGAGAGCCGGCCGGCTGCCGGCGAACCGCCGGATACCGGCCTCGGCGTACCGCGCCAGCGCGCGCACCTTTCGCCGGAGACGCCGAACGGCTGAAAGACCGGCTCAGCGCGCGCATTTCGCGCCAAACCCGAGCGCCACCAGGGAAAAGATGACGATCATGCCGGCAAAGGCCAGGCTTGCCATGGTCGCGCTTGCCATGGTCGACAGGACGCCGATGCCGATAACCGGCAGTGCGTTGCCGCAAAAACAGCAGATGAAGAAAGCGGAAACCACTTCGGCGCGCCGGTCGGCCGGCGCGATCTCGTTCACCACCTGCAAGCCGCCGCGATAGCCGAACGCCGCCGACACGCCGCACAAGGCGGTTGCGACGATCATGATGGCCATCGAAGCCAAGATCTGCGCCGCAACGATCAGAGCAACGGTCGGGATCATCAGGGCAAGTGCCGTAAACATGGTGGCTCGGCTCGAAAGACGCGTCGTCGCCAGAATGGTGGCGGCAGCCACGATCGCCAGTTCGAAGAACAGAGCGCCAGCTTCGGCATGGTTGGTTACCTGCAGTTGCTGCGCCAGGATGCTCGGCGCCAGTGCTGCATAAAAGCCGACCAGCGACATTGCGCCGAAGCCGGTCACCGCCGGCGCGACGAAACCCGCGCGGATGTCATCAGGCAGCGAAAGCCGCGGCCGCATCGAGACATCAGCCAGTTTCCCCGGCCGCGAAACGGTTTCCTGCGTACGCCAGATCAGCATGGTGACAATCGCAAGCATTGCCAGGTAGACGACGAATGTCAGCCTGAGCGGCCAAGGCGCGTATTCGGCGAGCAAGCCGGCCCCAAGCGCACCAAGGCCGAGGCCGAGAAAGTTGGTGCTGGTGGCAATCGTCGCCGCCTGTGACTTGTCGTTGGTCGAGACCAATTCGGCGAGCCAGGCGGTGCCGGTGCCGGCGCCGACCCCAATTGCCAATCCGCTCAGAATCCGGGCGATGTCGAGCCAGGCGACATTTTCGGCGAACAGGAAGAACGCGCCGCTGACGACGGCCACCGCCATCCCGGCCAATGCCATCGGACGGCGCCCGATGACGTCGGACATGCGCCCGAACACCAAAAGCGCCGCCAGATTGCCGACGACGTAGACGGCATAGACCAGCGTCAAAGTGATCTGCGAGAAGCCGAAGGCCTGCTTGTAGATGACGTAAAGCGGCGTCAGCGCCGTGCTGCCAGCGAAAAGGGCCGCGATCATGGCAGCGACGGCGGCCGCCGCAGCGTTGCCGCCGAGTTCGTGATCGCGCGTCATGACTTGAGCGTGAGCGGTCATTTTTCGATCTTTTGATATTCGGGATCTGACACTCTAACGCCTTTTTCGCGTAAGCCGTTCCCCCTCCCCCTCTTGCTCCTGACAAATTTGGCAGCTTTTGCCGATGGCGCTGAGTGATATCCTCTTTTAAGTTTTGAGGATTGTTAGGGAAGCAATTATGGGAAAGGGACGGGTCGAAGCATTCACCGATGGCGTGGTCGCCATCATCATCACCATCATGGTGCTGGAATTGAAGGTGCCGCATGGCGAGGATTTTTCGGCGCTGGCACCGCTGTGGCCCGTCTTTCTCAGCTATGTGCTTTCCTTCATCAATGTCGGCATCTACTGGAACAATTTGCACAATATGTTCCATACCGTGCAGCGGGTCGACGGCCGCGTGCTGTGGGCGAACCTCAACCTCTTGTTCTGGCTATCGCTGATGCCGGCGACGACGGCCTTCATGGGCGAGAACCATTTCGCGCCGGTGCCGGTTGCCGTCTATGGCGTCGACCTGGCGCTCTGCGCCATCGGCTTCAACATCCTCACCATGGCCCTGCATCGACTGCACGGCAACGAGACCCTCTTCGCCAGGGCGTTGGGCAACGACCTCAAGGGAAAGATCTCGCTGGTCCTCTATCTTTCCGCCATCGCGCTGACCTTCGTCAATCACTGGATCGGTGTCTCGATCTATGTCCTGGTGGCGATGATCTGGTTGGTGCCGGACAGGCGGTTCGAGCGGCTGATCGAGAAATAGGCCCCGTTTAGCCTCGCATTGCTTTCAGCTTTTCCGCTACCGAAGCGGCAAGGTCGGCGTAGCGCTCCTCCAGCCGCTCGGCCGCCTTGATCACTGAAAAATCATGGCCGAATTTTTCCAGCGCCATGCGCAGCTTTTCGACGAATTCGGCCTGTTTTTCGAGCGCCGAAAACAGCGTCGTCACTTGCGCTTCGCTGATGTCGGGATTGGCGAGCATCTGCGGCACCTCGCGGCTCATCTGGTCGCCGGTGGCGGTCTGTTCTTTCAGGATCTCGATCCAGTCGGTCAATCGTCAGGTCTCCTTTTCCGATATCAGCATGCGCAGCGCCCGCCGACGCGGTCAACCCGAAGATGCCGACACCTGCTTGCGCGAGCCTCTTTCCGCGCTAAGTTCGCCGCGGCCAGAACAGGAGAAAATCATGACCACCGACGCCGAGATCCAGACCGCTTTGCCCGCACTCGCTTCCGGCAATGTCGCCGTCATCACCGGCGCGGCCAGCGGCATCGGCCTTGCCGCGGCCAAACGGCTGGCGGCGTTGGGCATGAACATCGTGCTGGCCGATATCGGCGGCGCACGCCTCGACGAGGCCCGACACGCCGTCGCCGCCATCGCCGGCGACAGCGCCGTACTTGCCGTCGCCACCGACGTCTCGAAAGCCGACGAGCTCGACCGGCTGGCCGAAAAGGCATTCGACACCTTCGGCGACGTCTCGCTGCTGATGAACAATGCCGGCGTCGGCAACAATCCCGGCAAGCCGTGGGAGAACCGCGACACCTGGAAACGGCTGCTGGATATCAATTTCTGGGGCGTCGTCCATGGCGTCGAGGCCTTCGCGCCGCGCATGCTGGCGGCGGGAAAGCCGGGCCTGATCGTCAACACCGGCTCCAAGCAAGGCATCACCACACCGCCCGGCAACCTCGCCTACAATGTCTCCAAGGCGGGCGTGAAGACCTATACCGAAGGCCTGGCGCACGCGCTGCGCAACGAGCCCGGTGCCAAAATCGCGGCGCATTTGCTCATTCCGGGGTTCACGTTTACCGGCCTGACCGGTGCGGATGAGAAACCGCCAGCGGCCTGGACCGGCGAGCAGGTCATCGACTTCATGCTGGCCTCGCTGCTGCGTGGCGATTTCTACATCCTGTGCCCCGACAACGAGGCGACCCGGTCCATGGACGAAAAGCGCATGGCCTGGGCGATTGGCGACATCATCGAGAACCGTCCTGCTCTGTCGCGCTGGCACCCGGACTACAAGGATGCTTTCGCGGCATTCATGACGCGCAGCGCATGATCCCGAGCCGAAGCTCAGCGTAGCAAAGAATCGGGTCCGATCTTCGCAGGTATGCGCCGGACCTTTATATCACGCCGCCGCGTGCTTCTTCGTGTTCCGTTTCTTCGCCATGGCTTTCTCGGCTGCCAACTCGGCAAGCTTCTGATCATGCCGCTTCGCTGCCTGTTCGCATTTCTTGCGAATCTCTTCGACCTCGGTCTCGGTCAGGTGTTCGATACCGATGAAGGTGTTCTGGGCTGTGCTGACCCGGATCAATTCGTCGAGCTTCGCCTGGATCGCGGCGCCATCGCGGTTCTGGGTGTTCTGGATGAGAAACACCATCAGGAAGGTGACGATCGTCGTGCCGGTGTTGATGACGAGCTGCCAGGTGTCCGAAAAGCCGAACATCGGCCCGCTTGCCGCCCAGACGACGATGATCAGGAAACAGACAGCAAACGTCGGCGGCAGGCCGGCAAAATGGGCGACGTTGTTGGCGATCCTGGTGAAAAGCTTCTCAATCATTCAAACTCCCTCAACGGCCGGGCGACGAACCCGGACGGAAGCCGAGTTCATTGTGTCAGCAGAAACAGTTGGCAGCCGCTCCTGGTTCCCTCGTGGCGGAAGGTCGCGGGTACATTGTTGGAGGACCAGATCGCGCAGGCCGTCGGACCGCTTGCAGATAGGCCCGAAGTCAGGCGGCGCCGTTTTCCCAGCGGTCGAGGAAAGCCTCGATGGGCAAGGCCTGCATGTCGGGAACTGCCGTGGCCAGCTTCTCGACCGGCCAGTCCCACCAGGCGAGACGTTCGATCCGGGCGGCAGTTTCCGCGCTGAAGCGCAGGCGCAGTTGCCTAGCCGGAACGCCGGCGACAATGGCATAGGCCGGCACGTCGCGGGTCACCACCGAATTGGCACCGACGATCGCGCCATTGCCGATCACTACGCCCGGCATGATCACGGCGCCATGGCCGATCCAGACATCATGGCCGATGCTGACGGCTTTCGCCCGCCGCCGGTCCCGGAACGCCTGATCGACACCCAGCCAGCGGAAGTACTCGTTAGGCCGGTAGCTGATCTTGTGCTGGGTCAGCCGCTCGACCGGATGCTCCAGCGCGTTGATGCGGCTGTTTGCGGCGATCGAGCAGAATTTGCCAATCGTCGTGTAGATCGCCTCGGCGTGACGCTCGAAGTAGGAGAAGTCGCCGACCGTCACCTCGCGCAGGATGACCCGCTCGCCGATCGACGCGTAGCGTCCAAGCTTGCACGCCTTCAGCTCCGCCGTCGGATGTATGCGCGGCTCGGGATCTTTCAGGACAAGGTGTTCGGGACGATCCATGCGCGCGCTTTACGCCGGCACGCATAGTCTCGCAAGCCGACTACGGCGCCGCGCGTCCGTTTGGACGCGCTAAGGACGCTGCAGCACTTTCAATTTCTACTTCGGCTAATTTCTATTTCGGCCAATTCTATTTCGGCTTGCCGTTGGTCCACACCACGTTCTGGCCGTAGAGCGGCACGGTGGTGACCGACATTTTTGCCGAGCCGTCCTGCACCTGGCGCGAATGCGACAGGTAGATCAGCGTCTCGTTGGCCTTGTCGTAGATGCGGTTTACCACCTGCTTCTTCCAGATCAGGCTGATGCCTTGCTTGAAGACCTCCTCGCCGGCCTCGCTCATGTCGATGTCGCCAATGGTGATCGGCCCGGTCTGGCGGCAGGAGATCGAAGAATCGGACGGGTCCTCGAACCAATTGCCCTTCTGCAGGCGATCGATCACGCCGCGGTCGAAATAGGAGACGTGGCAGGTCACGCCCTCGACCTTCGGATCCTTGATTGCCTCGACGATGATGTCGTTGCCGAGCCAGTCGACGCCGACCTTGCCGACTTCCTCGGCGGCGGCAGCGCCGGCGCCAATGACAAGGCACACGGCCAACGCGCCGCCAATCAGTTTTCGCAAAGAGACCTCCTGCGGTTCGAATTTTGCCGACCTCAGGTGGGACGAACGGCAGCGCTTTGCAAGCAGATCGCCTTCCCACAGGATTGCCCGGTTGCGGCAACGCGACATCTTTGCGTCCGCGCGACCGAACCGCTAAGAGTGTTCGCCAAGCCAAGGCCTTCACGGCGCGAATTCGGCGGCCGATGAAATCACGACGGACTTCTCTGATGATGCGTTCAATTCTGGTCGGCATTCTCGTCCTGATGGCCGCAGGCATCGGCTGGCTCACCTTCGACTGGTACCGCGGACATTATGGCGGCGAGCCGTTCGGAGCACCGTTCACGCTGGTCGACCAGAAGGGCGGGCCGGTCACCGAAGCCGCCTTTCGAGGCCACCCCAGCGTCGTCTTCTTCGGCTTCACGCATTGTCCGGAAGTCTGCCCGACCACGCTTTTCGAGTTGGCCGGCTGGCTGAAGACGATGGGCGACGACGGCAAGAACCTGCGCGCCTATTTCGTTACGGTCGACCCTGAGCGCGACACGCCCGAAATCATGAACGCCTATGTCAGCAATTTCTCCGATCGCATCCTCGGCATTACCGGCGATCCGGACAAGGTCCACGCCATGGCCAAATCCTTCGGCATCTACTGGAAGAAAGTCGACACGAACGACGGCGACTACACGATGGACCACACCGCTTCTGTGCTGCTGCTCGATGCCAAGGGCGATTTCGCCGGCACCATTGCCTACGGCGAAAGCCCGGACACCGCCATCGCCAAGCTCAAACGGCTGGCGGCGGAAGGTTGACGTATCCAGTAATGACGCAGACGCGTTTGTATTTCACCGCGGGCAAGATCGAGGCTGACCGCATCTTCGCGGCGCTCGGCGCGGCGTTCGACGACGAAGGCCTGCCGGTTGCGTTACTTGAGGTCGACGAGGACCGCGATATTCATGAAGTATCGCTCTATGCCGACGACGACGTCGATGCGATCGAGGCGCGGCTGCGGGACGTCCTTGCCGGACTGTCGCTGTCGAAGCCGATAGCGCGCGAAACGCTGCCCGACGTCGACTGGGTGGCGCGCTCGCTGGAGGGATTGAAGCCGGTGCGGGCCGGGCGCTTCTTCGTCCATGGCGCGCATGACCGCAGGAAGCGCCACAGCGGCGAACTCGCCATCGAGATCGAGGCCGGCCTTGCCTTCGGCACCGGCCACCACGGCACCACCGCCGGCTGCCTCGAAATGCTGGAGCAGGTCGTGCGGCGCGAGCATCCGCGCAACGCGCTCGACCTTGGCACCGGCAGCGCGGTGCTCGCCATCGCAGTGGCCAGGCTTGCGCATATTTCGGTGCTGGCGACCGACATTGATCCGATCGCCGTCAAGGTGGCCGCCGCCAATGCGCGGCTGAACCACGTCAAGGCGCTCATCGAAACGGTGGCTGCACCCGGTTTCCACCATCCGATCTTTGCCGCGCGCGCGCCTTTCGACCTGATCGTCGCCAACATATTGGCGCGGCCGCTGATGCGCCTGGCGCCGCAAATGGCTGGGCATATCGCGCTCGGTGGCTCGATCGTCCTGTCGGGCATCCTCGACCGCCAGCGCGATGCGGTGATCGCGGCCTATGTCGGCCAGAAATTCCGGCACGTCCGCACCTTGCACCGCGATGGCTGGGTGACGATCCATCTCAAGCGCTGAGGCGGAGCGCTTTCAACGCAAGCCGGAATTCGCTCGGATCTAGCGCGAGATTGCCGCTTTCTTCAGTTCTTCGCGATCGTAGCCGTGAGCCTTCAGCGTTTCATCGTCAAAGCCAAGCAGAACGCCGCTCACATATCGGCTCGCTTCGCGCTGGCGAGCTTCGATCAAAGCGCTCATGGCGCTTCTGAAAAATCCGCGTCTGGCTGAAATCGTGGACATGATGGTCTCCTTTGCAGGCAATAACACGCTTTCCTCCACGTTAAGAAGGTAAGCCTTGCTGACGCTTTTTGAAATCGCCGATTCTGCATGGCCTCTATGCGCAAAAAGACACTGTAGCGGCCAGCCATGATCGGTCCGAAAATCGATTCCGATTTTCGAAGTCATGCGCTACGGTCGCGCCAGCATTCGAGGAGAGCCATATGTTCCAAACCTTCGATTCCGCCGGCGACCCGGCCGTTGGCAAGCCGCGCGTGGCAATGCTGCGCCAATGGCTGGCGGCGAACGGGCTGGATGGTTTCATCGTGCCCCGCGCCGATGAGCACCAGGGCGAGTATGTCGCCGACCGCTCGGCACGGCTGAAATGGCTGACCGGCTTCAGCGGCTCGGCCGGCGTCGCCATTGTGCTTGGCGAGCGCGCCGTCATGTTTGTCGACGGGCGCTACACGCTGCAGGTGCGCCACGAGGTCGATCTCGGCATCTTTTCGATCGAGAGCCTCGTCGACAATCCGCCCGCCAACTGGATCAAGGACAATCTCGGCAAGGGCGTGCGGCTGGGCTTCGATCCGTGGCTGCAGACGATCAGTGACGTCAAGGCGCTGAAAGCCTCGGCCGAGAAGTCCGGCGCGACCTTGGTGCCGCTCGAACAAAATCCTATCGACGCAATCTGGCAAGATCAACCCGGGCCGCCATTGGCACCGGTAGAGATCCACCCGATCGGCTTTGCCGGCGAACTGGCTAAGGACAAGCTGGCGCGGCTGGCGGCGGCTATCGAGAAGGACGGCGCCACCCATGCCGTGCTGACTGACCCCTCCTCCATCGCCTGGGCCTTCGACATTCGTGGCGGCGACGTGCCACACACACCGCTGGCGCTCGGCTTTGCCGTGCTCGCCGCCGACAGGTCGCATCTGCTTTTCATGGACCAGCGGAAGTTCTCACGCACCGTCGCAGCCTATTTGACGCAGCTCGCCGAATTGCACGAACCCGGTGAATTCGAAACGGCGATCGTCACCCTGGCCAAGGGCGGCGCAAAAGTCGCGCTGGACCCGGCTCTGGCGGCGGAGAAGCTCAGTATGCTGGTCGAGGACAATGGCGGCACCGTCATTGCCGCGCCGGATCCGGCCCGCATTCCACGCGCAACGAAAAACCAGGCCGAGATCGCCGGCGCCCGCGCCGCGCATCGCCGCGACGGCGCCGCGGTCGCCAAGCTGCTGTGCTGGCTCGACCGTCAGGAGCCCGGCACGCTCGACGAAATCACCGTTGTCACCAGGCTTGAGGAGACGCGCCGGCAAACCGGCGAAGAAACACAGATGCCGCTGCGCGACGTCTCGTTCGACACCATCTCCGGCGCCGGCCCCAACGGCGCCATCATGCACTACCGCGTCTCCCGCGCCACCAACCGCAAACTGGAGAATGGCGAACTGTTCCTGCTCGATTCCGGCGGGCAGTACCAGGACGGCACCACCGACATCACCCGCACAGTGCCGATCGGCACGCCGACCGAGGAAATGCGCGAGCGCTTCACGCTGGTGCTGAAGGGTATGATCGGCATCTCGATGCTGCGCTTTCCACCGGGCACGCGCGGCTCCGAAATCGATGCGGTGGCGCGCCTGGCGTTGTGGAGACACGGCTGCGATTTCGCCCATGGCACCGGCCATGGCGTGGGCTCCTATCTGGCCGTGCATGAGGGCCCGCAGCGTATTGCCAAGACCGGCACCGAAAAGCTGCTGGCCGGCATGATCGTCTCCAACGAGCCGGGCTACTACAAGGAAGGCTCCTACGGCATCCGCATCGAGAACCTCGTCCTGGTGACGCCGGCCGAGGCGATCGACGGCGGCGACATCGCCATGCACGGCTTCGAAACGCTGACGCTGGCGCCTATCGACAAGCGGCTGATCCGGTCGGACCTGCTGACCCGCGATGAGCTGCATTGGCTCGATCAATACCACGCGCGGGTGCTGGCTGAGATCGGGCCGATGCTCGACGGCGAGGCGTTGGCCTGGCTGGAAAAGGCAACCGAACCGCTGCCGCACGACTTCAAGCAATAGCCGCGGCGGCAACGCCGGTTGACAGGCTTTGCTCCGCAAGCAGTCCCTGCAGAGCCGTGACGTTGGGAGAACCGGCTCCCTTGCGCCAGAACAACACCGTGACGGCATTATCTTCATCAGAGGGCAGTTCGTGCAGCTTTAGCCAGCGGCTCTCCGGGAAACCCGAAAGCACACTTTTCGGCATTAGCGCTATGCCCATGCCAGCCACCACGCAACCAAGGATGGCATGGTATGAACCGAGCTCAATGGTTTTTTCGGCCATGAACCCTCTGCGCGCATACCATTGTTCCAGCCGCTTGCGGTGCGGGCAGCCGTGCTCAAAGGCTATCATGGTTTTGGGCATGTCCCGGTGGTCCTCGACCGAAATGCGCGATGCCGCAGAGACAATGACCAACTGCTCGTGAAATGCTGACTGCTTTTCGAACGGAGCATCGGCGATCGGCTCGGCTGCGAACGCTGCATCGAGTTCGCCGGCAAGCATGGCGGTCGCGAGAACCTGCGGATTTCCGGTGCGCAACTGGATCTCTACTTCGGGATAGCGTGCGTGATATTCGGCGAGCAGGCCCGGAAGCCGTGCCGCGGCGGTGCTCTCCATCGCACCTAGGCGAAGCGTGCCGCGCGGGCGTGGATCGAGCATAGCCGTTCGCGCCTCCTCTGCAAGCGCCAGCAGCCGGTCTGCGTAGCCGATCAACCTGTGGCCGGCAGGCGATACGTGCAGTCGCTTACCCTCCCGGATAAACAGCTGCACACCGAGATCCTCTTCGAGCTGCCGGATGCGTGTGGTCACGTTCGACTGCACGCGAAACAGTTTTTCCGCCGCTCTGGTGATTCCGCCTTCGCGCACCACCGTGCGGAAGATGCGCAGATCAGCTAAATCCATCAATCTCTCCCGCAGAATGAAATGATCCTAATTATTCATTTTATGTGATGAAGCGTCTCCGGTAAATCGCCTGTTGTCAGCCTCAATCAGGACGGACCACAAGGGAGATGGAAATGTCGCCTGAGCCCTTCGGCCTCCAGCCCATCGATCTAAGCGCATTGACGCCAAAGCAGCGAGAGGCAATTTATACCGGCGCCGTGCGACGCGCCCATCGGGAGAGATCAGCGGCGATCCGGCTGAGCCTGTCGTGGGTCGCGTCGATATTCAAGAACCGTGCGTCCTGGACAGGCGCTATCGTGTCGTTCGTTACGCTTGCGAGCGTTATCGCGAAACGCACGCGTCGAACTCACCGTCAGACGAACGTCGACGATTACCCCATGACCTGCCGTGCAACGATCAGCACGGCCGCACCGGCCAGGAACATCGCCATCAGCCCGCCGCGCAGCGAGACCAGGCCGGCGACGATCAAGGCCAACCATTCCGCCGGTCCGGCGCTCAGGGCCGCCGGCGCCACCAGCGTGGTCAGCACCGCCGCCGGCACGGCGTTCAGCCCAGCCTCGACCCGAGGATGGATGTTTTCGAAGCGCGAGATCACCAGATGACCGCCGATGCGTGTCAGATAGGTCGCGATCGAAGCGGCGACGATGATCCACAAGGTCGTGCTCATGGCCGCGCCTCCACGCCGCTGTGGCGGGGCGGCAGGATGACGGCGAGCAGCACGCCGGCTAGCGCGCCGATGGAGACATGCCAGGGCGAGCCGACCGTCTTGTAGGCGATGATGGAGGCGGCAGCGCTGGCGACGACCACCGGCAGCCACAGCGGCCTCTTGCGGAAGCTCATGACCAGGCCGAGAAAATAGATCGGCAGCAGGAAGTCGATGCCCAGCGCGTGGGTGTCGGGGATAAGCTTGCCGAACATCGCGCCGAGCGCACTTTCGATGACCCAGAACAGATAGACCGGCAGCCCAAGCCCCATATACCAGGCGAAGCCGACGGTCTCACCGGCCTCCGCTTTGCGCTCGGCCACAGCGAACTGCGGATCGGTGAGCACGAAATAGCCTATCGCCTGCTGCACCAGCGGCCAATGCGCGATGCGCCGGCCGATACCGGCCGAATAGAGCACATGGCGAAAATTCACGGCAAAGATCGACAGGACGATCAGCCACGGCGCGACATGCTGGCCGAACAGCTCGATGCCGACCATCTGGCTGGCGCCGCCGAAGACCGTTGCGCTCATCAAGAACGCCTCGAGCACGGAAAACCCGTTGTCGACTGCGAGCGCCCCGAACAGCAATGCAAACGGCGCCGACGCCACCACGACGGGCATGCTGAGCCGCACGCCGTCCCAGAAATCGTTTTTCACACCGTTTTCTGAGATTGCTTCCGCCGACATCAAGCGCTCCTTGGGAAGGGTCGTATGTAGGGAGGGCCGCCCGGCTTGTCACACCAATTCGCTTGAGGCAAACGATCAGCGGAAATGATGGCTGAAGCGTCGCGGCAAGCTCGCTTCCGTGCCTAGCGCGGCGAAGCCTTGCCTTCGATTGCCCTGCCCCAGTCGAGCAGCGGTTTTGCCCGCATGGCAAAGTCGACAAGCTCGTCGACCAATCCAGCTCCGTAGATACCCGCCGGCTCGATCGCGTGCAGGACGGCAAAATGCCGGTTGCGGATCGCAGCAGCGAGATCGGGCTCGGCGATATGCTCGAAGCCGCGCGGCGTACGCTTCATGCAGCCGTCCGGGTCGAGCTCGAGGCCGTTCTTCTTCAGCGTCGCGACCAGAGCGCGGAACTCGGCCGGCCGCGCTGCAATTGCATTGCGCAGCGCCAGCAACAGCTCCGGTCCGGGCTGCCACCAGGCAACGCCGGCAAAGCAGCGCTCGAGTCCGATATGGACGAAGAACACGCCCTGTTCCATCTTGGTACCGTCAGGCGAAAGGATCGCCGACAAATGCCGATTGTAGGGCCGCTTGTCCTTGGCGAAACGTACGTCGCGATTAATCCGGAACAGCGACTTCTTGCGGTCGCCGCGCAGGCCGAGCCTTAATGCCGCGAAGCGCTCGGAGAGCGTTTCGACCAGATCGCCGAAGGGGTCGCGCAGTTCGCATTCGAAAAGGTCGCGGTTTTCCAAAAACCACTCCCGGCTCTGATGAAAATCGAGCGCCTTGAGGAAGGGAATGGCTTTCTGACCAAAACCATTGAATTCAGCCGGCATCACGCGCCCTTGCCGATCCGCTCGAGCCAGGCATCCTCGTCGATGACTTCGATACCGTGTTCGGCAGCCAGCTTGAGCTTGGAGCCAGCACCTGGCCCGGCGACGACGAGGTCGGTCTTCGCGGAAACTGAGCCTGCAACCTTCGCGCCAAGACGTTCAGCCATCGCCTTGGCCTCGGGGCGCGTCAACTTTTCCAGCGTGCCTGTAAACACGATTGTCTTGCCGGCGACCGCACTATCGGCTGAGACGTTCACAATGTAGGGCTTCGGGTGGACCTGTGTGAGCAGCGCTTCAAGCACGTCGTCATTGCGTTCATTGCCGAAGAAATCGCGAAGCGCGCCTATCACCGTATCGCCGATGCCGTTGATCGAAGGAAAAACGGTGTGTGGATCGGCTGCCGCTGCTGTCTCCTTGCCAATGCGGATCAACTCCTCGATCATCGAGAAGGTTCGGGCAAGCACAGCGGCCGTCGTTTCGCCGATATGGCGGATGCCCAGTGCAAAGATGAAGCGATCGAGTTCCGGTTCGCGGCGGGCATCGATGGCGGCGAAGAGCTTGTCGAGGCCCTCGTAGTTGCGTTCCTCGACACTGCGTACGTTCTTGCGCGTCTTGCCCGATGCGGCCTCGCGCTGCCTGGCCTGCTCCTCCCGCCGCTCCGCCAGCGCCTTGGTGACGGCGGGACGGCGGTCCCTGAGAGTGAAGATATCGGCGGCTGTCTTGATCAACCCGGCATTGAAGAACAGATCTATGTTTTCAGCGCCCAGGCCTTCGATATCCATGGCGCCGCGTGACACGAAGTGGCGCAATCCTTCCACGGCCTGCGCGGGGCAGATCAGTTCGCCGGTGCAACGTCGGCGGGAATCTTCCTTGCCAGTCTTCTCGTTGATCTCGCGCGTTGCGGGTGAGCCGCAGATCGGACATTTGTGCGGGAATTCGTAAGGCACGGCATCGGGCGGACGCTTGTCGGCCACGACGCTGACGATCTGCGGAATGACGTCCCCTGCCCGCTGGATGACCACCGTGTCGCCGATACGTACGTCATTGCCGTCGCGGATCGGCTGGCCGTTGCTGTCCAGACCTTTGATGTAATCTTCGTTGTGAAGCGTGACGTTTTCGACCACGACGCCGCCGACCGTGACGGGTGCAAGCCGGGCAACGGGCGCCAGCGTACCCGTACGGCCGACCTGGATGTCGATCCTGAGCACGGTTGTCATCGCCTGTTCGGCCGGAAATTTGTGGGCCACGGCCCAGCGTGGTTCGCCGGTGACGAACCCCCATCTGCGCTGCAACTCCAACTGGTCGACTTTGTAGACGACGCCGTCGATGTCGTAGCCAAGTGATGAGCGCTGGGTTTCGATAAGGTGATAATGCGCGACCAGTTCCTTGACCGACTTTGCCCGTACCATCAGCGGACTGATCTTGAACCCCCACTCCGCGAATTTTTGCACGGAATCGTACTGGGTCGGAGCGGGATCCTTTGAGGTATAGCCCCAGGCATAGGCAAAGAACTTGAGGTTGCGGCTGGCGGTAACGGACGGGTCCTTCTGGCGGAGCGACCCGGCCGCCGTATTGCGCGGATTGACGTAATCCTGGCCGCCGATCGCCGCCGAGCGTTTCTTCAACGCCTCGAATTCCGCGTAGGTCATATAGACCTCACCGCGTATTTCGATGACCTCCGGCCAGCCCGATCCCTTCAAGGTCTTGGGGATGTCGGCGATGGTCCTGAGATTGGCCGTGATGTCCTCGCCAACCGCACCGTCGCCGCGCGTTGCGCCCTGCACGAACACGCCGCCTTCATAACGCAGCGAAGCCGATAGCCCGTCGATCTTCGGCTCAGCCGTGAAGGCGATGTCCAGATCCTTGTCGCGGTCAAAGAATCGCCGGCCCCGTTCGATGAAGTCAGCGACGTCCTGGTCGGTATAGGCTTTGGCGAGGCTGAGCATCGGCAGCGCGTGGCGCACCTTGGCAAAGCCTTCCGCTGGCGGCGCGCCGACCCTGCGCGAAGGCGAATCCTCGCGCACCAAAGTGGGGAAGCGCTGTTCGATGGCGAGGTTGCGCTGCGTCAGCGCATCATATTCCGCGTCCGTGATTATCGGCGCGTCCTCGCCGTGGTAGCGCCGGTCGTGCTCGGCGATCTCCTCCGCCAACCGCTTCAACTCGCTTGCCGCCTCGCTTTCGCTGAGCGAATCGACTGGTTTTTCGTCCATGCACTGCTCCCTCCACGGTGGCGCGACACAATAGAACAGTATTCTCTCATGAGGGAGAGACCAGACACGGAAAATCATTCCTGAACAGCAGGATGGAGCCATACCCTGACTCGGGTCACGAGCGCCGGAGACGACTCGTCTAGGCTGCCGCGGTGTTCTCCCGCAGCAGCCGCTCGGCCGCCGCGCGTGCTTCATCGGTGATGGTGGCGCCGGCGAGCATGCGTGCGATCTCCTCCTGCCGTGCCGCCCGGTCCATCTCGGCGATGCCGGTCGAGACCCGGTCGGCACCGCCTGATTTGGAGATCAGGAAATGCGTCGCCGCGCGCGCCGCCACTTGCGGCGCATGCGTGACCGAAAGCACCTGCACGCGTTTTGCCAGCCGCGCCAGCCGCTGGCCGATGGCATCGGCAACCGCGCCGCCGACGCCGGTGTCGATTTCGTCGAAGACCAAAGTCGGCGCCGACCCGCGATCAGCCAGCGCGACCTTGAGCGCCAGCAGGAAGCGCGAAAGCTCGCCGCCGGAAGCGACTTTCATCATCGGGCCGGGCCTGGTGCCGGGATTGGTGCGCACCCAGAACTCGACCTGGTCGATGCCTTCTTCCATGCGGCTCTCGGCATCGCTTGCGATCTCGACGATGAACTCGGCCCGTTCGAGCTTCAGCGCCGGCAGTTCGGCCATCACCGCCTTGGTCAGCCCGACGGCCGCCGCATGGCGAAGCGACGACAGCTGGGCCGCCGTAATGTCATAGGCCTGGCGCGCCGCTGCGGCCTGTTTCTCCAGCGCGTGCCGGCGCTCCTCGCCGGCGTCGAGATCGGCAAGGTCGGCAGCCATGGTGTCACGCAATTGCGCCAGATCGTCGACGGCGACGCTGTGCTTGCGCGAGGCGGCACGCAGCGAAAACAGCCGCTCCTCGGCTTTCTCCAGCCGCTGCGGATCATATTCGGTGGCGCGTAGCGCGGCTTCGACGCCCGACTGCGCCGCGTCGAGCGACAGCATCGCCTCGTCAAGCGATTTGACGACCTCTTCAAGCAGGCCGGGCGCTTCCGTCACCTTGCGCTGCAGCCGCCTGAGCAGGCTGGCCAGTTGCGGCAGCGGCGATGACGGGCCCGAAAGCACATCCTGCGCATCGTGGATTTCCGATGCGATCTTTTCGGCCCGCATCATCGAGGCGCGCAATTCGGCAAGCTCGGTCTCCTCGCCCGGTTGCGGATCGAGCCTGGTCAATTCGGCGACCGCTGCGCGCAGATAATCGGCCTCGCGCGCCGCCGCCTCGACTTTGGCCCGGTGCCGTGAAAATTCCTGCTCGCAGGCGCGCCAATGCCGCCACGCCTCGCCGGTTGCCCGAGCAGCGCCGAGGTGGCCGCCGAAACTGTCGAGCAACTCGCGATGCGCGCCGGGATCGACTAAAGCGCGCTCGTCGTGCTGGCCATGGATCTCGACTAGCGCATGGCCGACGTCGCGCATCAGCGTCACGCTGGACGGCTGATCGTTGACGAAAACGCGCGTGCGGCCGTCCGCCGTCTGGACGCGGCGCAGGATGATGTCGCCGTCGTCCTCGATGGCGTTCTCGGCAAGCAGCATGCGGGCGGGGTGGTTGCGCGGCACGTCGAACACAGCGATGACCTGGCCTTGTGCCGCGCCATGCCGCACCAGCGAGGCGTCGCCGCGGGCGCCAAGCGCCAGCGACAAAGCGTCGAGCAGGATGGACTTTCCGGCGCCGGTTTCGCCGGTCAGCACCGAAAGGCCGGACGAGAAGTCGATATCCAGCTTCTCGATCAGAACGATATCGCGGATCGACAGCCTGGAGAGCATGGTGACGCGCCGCTCAGGCGCCGGTGATCAGCTTCCCGGCCTTGGAGATCCACGATCCGGCATTCTCGCGCGGCTCGAGCCCACCACTTTGCAGGAGCTTGTAGGAATCCTTGTACCACTGGCTGTCCGGATAGTTGGTGCCGAGCACGGCGGCAGCGGTCTGCGCTTCCGACGTCAGCCCCATCGCATAGTAGCTCTCGGTAAGACGCGCCAGCGCCTCCTCGACATGGCGTGTGTTGGAATAGTTCTCCACCACGTTGCGGAACCTCTTGACGGCGGCGATGTATTCGCGGCGCTCGAGATAGTAGCGGCCGATCTGCATCTCCTTGCCGGCGAGCTGATCGTTGGCGAAGCGGATCTTTTCCTTGGCGTCGTCGGCATATTCGGAAGTGGGCCAGCGCGTCACCAGGTCCTGCATCGTCTGCACGGTAAGACGCGCTTCCTTCTGGTCCTGGGTGACGTCCTTGATCTGGCGGTAGTAGCTCAGCCCGATAATATATTGGGCATAGGCTGCATCGTCGGTCGATGGGTAAAGGGTCAGGTAGCGCTTGGCCGAACCGATCGCCTCGTCGTAATTGCCCTGACGATAGTCGGCAAAGGCACCCATCACCATCGATTTGCGGGCGAATTCCGAATACGGATGCTGGCGGTCGACGGCATCGAATTTGCGGCTTGCCTCCTGCAGGCGCCCGGCATTCAGATTGGCGAGCCCCTGGTTGTATAGAACGTCCGCCGGCTCGGTCTGATCGACATAGGTCGACAGATCGACGTCTTTCTCCGAAGACATGCAAGCCGACAGAAACAGCGATGGAACGACCACCGAAAGTGCCAGGAAAACAGCCCGCCGCGGCGCCTTCGATTGATCAACTCGCTTGAAAAACATGATTGGATTCCGCCCTTTCGGCGTCATTTCAGTCGACGGCAGCAGCCATAAACCATAACCGCCTTGCCCGGCAACGCTATCCCCGGCCAATCGCACATTTTTGTGGCGGTTTGCCGCCACCCCGAAAGCTGTGCGATTTGGCCAACCAGTGATGCATCCATGCAACACAGCTGATCGCAAGAAGAGCCGCAAAAACGTTAAGAATCAGATCATCCAGGGCGCATAGAGGGGCGCGTTGACGGCGCTCATCTCCGCCGTACGGCCGCGCTCACGGCGCGTCGTCTCGACGATCTCGAAGGCCGAGCGGTCGGACAAGAGGCGGCGCAACGCCGCGGCGTTCAGCCTGTGGCCGCCACGATAGGAGCGGAAACAGCCGATGAACCGGGCGCCGGCGAGCGCCAGGTCGCCCATCGCGTCCATCGTCTTATGGCGCGCGAACTCGTTGGGATAGCGTAGGCCTCCCATGTTGATCACGCGGTTGTCGTCGCCGATCACCAGGGAGTTCTCCAGCGAGGAGCCGAGCGCGTAGCCGGCCGCCCATAACCGCTCGACGTCCTTCATGAACCCGAAGGTGCGGGCACGCGCGACGTCGCGGCGGAAAATGTCGGCATTCATGTCGGATGCAAAAAGCTGGCGGCCGATCGCCGGGCTCTCGAAATCGATCTCGATCTCGAAGCGCGTGCCGTCATAAGGCCTGAACTCCGCCCAGCAGGCGCCGTTCTCGATGCGAACCGGCTTGACCACCCTTATGTAGCGACGCTTGACCGGCAGCGTTTCGATGCCCGCTTGGTCCACGGCCTCGACGAACATCACCGCGCTGCCGTCGAGGATAGGCACCTCACGGCCGTCGATTTCGATGACCAGATTGTCGATTCCAAGCCCGAAAAGCGTCGCCATCAGATGCTCGACCGTGGCAATGTGCTCGCCTTGCAGATCGCCAAGCATGGTGCAGAGGTCGGTAGCGCCGACCTCGGAAACCAGCGCGCGAAATTCGTGGCTTCCGCTTGCATTCGAAAGCTGGAAGACGACACCCGTATCGGCATCTGCCGGCAGGAAATGGACGGTGACCGGGTTGCCGCTGTGGACGCCAATGCCGGTCAGCGTCGCACGCGATTTAAGTGTCGTCTGATAGTCGTGCAAAACAATCCCCATAGCCCATAACTGCCTAGGTCCGCTTCATCTGCCCTGAGGGCGCGGCTCTTGATTAATCGGCAGGCAGGGCCACTTCCCCGAGACTCCCAGCAAACCGACTTTGGTCGGTGGCGAAGATAATAGTCCCGCAGGGAGACTCCAAATCACGGTTTCTTACTCTCTGTAACCGCTATCCAGCGCGGGAGCGCCTCGTAAGTCCTTGTTTTAAAAGCACTTTTAATGTTAACAGGCGAACAGTCTCCTGCTCGCCTGTTAACAACTGTTACGAACCGTTAACAGATCAATTGGCCTGTCGGCGCAGAAAGGCGGGAATCTCCAACTGATCGTCTTCCTGGACAGCCCGGCTCTGCGGCGTCAGGCGGCCCTGCTCGTCCAGCTGGCCGCGGCGCGGCGCGTAAAGTTGCGGATCCTGGCTGGCCAGGCGGCGCACTTCGGCCGGCGCCTGGCGCAGTTTCGGTTCGCGCGGCTGCGCCGGCTGCAGCCGTGCAGGCTCCTCCTCGCGGCGGGTCAGGCCGTTGGTCAGGCGCTTGAGCAGCCCCATCGGACCGCTGTTTTCGTGGTCGGCCGGACGGGCCTTGGCTTCCACTTCGGCCTTCACCTGCGGCGGGAAGTCCTCGACCCGCGGCATGCGCTGGGGTGCTGCGGCAATCGGCTGCGGCATTTCACGCTGCGGAGCGGGCTGCATCGCTTGCTGAACCATGGGCTGCGCTATCGGCTGCTGCTGAGCCGGAGGCGCCTGGAAGATCTTGCTCTGCGGACGGAAGTCTTCCGCATGGGCGACCGGTACCGGGCGGGCCTGCGCCATCGCTGCCGCATTCGCCTCGGCGAGCTGAATGGCCTCGGCGACCGGATCGGCAGCACGTGATTCATAGATCGGTTGCTGGACAGGCGCCGGGCGCATTTCCGTGACCTGAGCCGCCGGGCGGCTGACCGGCTTCGGCGGAGCCGTGCGGATGGAGATCGGCGCGGCAGCGATTTCGGCCGCCGATTTGTCGATGCCGGTGGCGACAACCGACACGCGGATAACGCCTTCGAGTTCCTCGTCGAAGGTGGCGCCCAGAATGATGTTAGCGTCCTGGTCGACCTCTTCGCGAATGCGCGTTGCGGCCTCGTCGACTTCGAACAGGGTCAGGTCGCGGCCGCCGGTGATCGAGATCAGCAGGCCCTTGGCGCCCTTCATCGAGGTCTCGTCGAGCAGCGGATTGGCGATGGCGGCTTCCGCCGCGGCCATTGCGCGGCCCTCGCCCGAAGCCTCGCCGGTTCCCATCATCGCCTTGCCCATTTCGCGCATGACCGAGCGGACGTCGGCGAAGTCGAGATTGATCAGGCCTTCCTTGACCATCAGGTCGGTGATGCAGGCAACGCCCGAATAGAGCACCTGGTCGGCCATGGCGAAGGCATCGGCGAAGGTGGTCTTGTCATTGGCCAGCCGGAACAGGTTCTGGTTGGGAATGACGATCAGGGTATCGACGCATTTCTGCAGTTCCTCGATACCCAAGTCGGCCGTCTTCATACGGCGCTGGCCTTCGAAATGGAACGGCTTGGTGACGACGCCGACGGTGAGGATGCCTTTTTCGCGAGCAGCGCGTGCAACGACGGGAGCCGCCCCGGTGCCGGTGCCGCCGCCCATGCCGGCAGTGACGAAGCACATATGCGTGTTGGAGAGATGATCGATGATCTCGTCGATGCACTCTTCCGCAGCCGCGCGCCCGACTTCAGGCTGCGATCCGGCGCCGAGACCCTCGGTGACATGCGCACCGAGCTGGATCAGCCGCTCGGCCTTCGACATTGTCAGTGCCTGCGCGTCGGTGTTGGCCACCACGAACTCGACGCCGCGCAAGCCGGCGGTGATCATGTTGTTGACGGCATTGCCGCCGCCGCCGCCGACACCGAACACGGTGATGCGCGGCTTGAGCTCGGTGATGTCCGGCTTTTGCAGATTGATGGTCATTGTCTTCGTCCTTTGCCTTTCCCGCCGCTTCGCCGCCGCGGCCGCCTATGGGGCTGTCCCCGTCAAATTAAAAACTGTCTCTCAACCACTGACTCATTCGATGCAGTTTTCCGCCTGTTCCGGTCATCCGGAGACCGGAAATTCCCTTCGCCGGACGGCTCTCGAAGCTCGCCATCTGCGGGTAGATCAGAAGTCCGACCGGCGTCGAAAAGGCCGGCCCCTTGGCCGCCTCCGGCAGGCCTGCCACGCCGAGCGGGCGGCCGATACGCACATTGCGGCCAAGAATGCGGCGCGCCGCTTCAGGCAGGCCTGCAAGCTGGCTGGCGCCGCCGGTCAGCACCACACGCTTGCCGACGGCATTGCCGTAGCCGGATTTGTTCAGCCGGTCGCGCAGCAGTTCCAGCGTCTCGTCGATGCGGGCGCGGATGATGCGTGTCATCACCGAACGTGGGATCTGCAACGGCACCTCGCCGTCCTCGCCGATCGGATGGATCGAGACCAGGTCGCGGTCGTCGGCACTGCCGGGCAGCGCCGAGCCATGCATCACCTTCAGCCTTTCGGCGGCATCGAGCGAGGTCGACAGGCCCTTGGCCATGTCCAGCGTGACGTGGTTGCCGCCGATCGCGATGGCGTCGCCATGGACGAACTTGCCCTCGGAAAACACCGAGATCGTCGTGGTGCCGCCGCCCATGTCGATACAGGCCGCGCCCATTTCGAGCTCGTCATCGACCAGCGCGGCAAGCCCGCTGGCATAGGGCGTCGCCACCATGCGCTCGACCGACAGATGCGAACGGTTGATGCAGAGCTCCAGATTGCGCAACGGCGCCGCGTCGCCCGTCAGCACATGCATGTCGACGCCAAGCTGGTCGCCGACCATGCCGCGCGGATCGCGCACGCCGCGCTCGGCATCCAGCGAAAACGCGACGGGAAGCGAATGGATGACCTCGCGCTCGGCCCGCAGCGCCTGCTTGGCGCCGGCGGCAAGCACACGCTTGATATCGGCCTCGTCGGCCTCATGGCCGCCGAGATTGATGGTGGCCGAGAAGGCCTCGCTCTTCAGCCGGCCGGCAGTCATGTTGACGATCAGCGAATCGACCGTCAGTCCCGCCATGCGTTCGGCGGCGTCGACGGCAAGACGGATGGCGTGCTCGGCGCGGTCGAGATCGATGACGACGCCCGATTTCACGCCTTGCGATTTCTGGTGGCCGATGCCGATCACCTGAATGCGATGCGAGCGTCCGCGCAGCAGCTTGCCATCGTCGCGCGGCTTGAGCTTGGCCACCACGCAGCAGACCTTGCTGGAGCCGACATCCAGCACCGTCAGTATGCCGGACCGGCGCGCCGAGGCATCGCTGTTGCCGCCAAGCCAGTTCATATCTTCGTCTCCGGCTTGCGCTTCAGCATCTTGGGCTTTTCGTTGAGCGCGGCCTGGCGCTGTGTCGCCGCTTCCGGCGTCAACTGGACGACCAGACGATCGGAAAGGCGCATGTCGACGGCGGCGATGTCGCGCGTCAAAAGCCCGTTCTCGTGGTCCATCCTGACCAGGTCGGCAATTGCCTGGTCCTCGCCGTCTTCGGGAAGCTTGACCGTGATGCCATTCTCAAGCTTGAGGTCCCAGCGCCGTTCGCCGATGCGGATATAGCCTTTGATCCGCGCGGCAAGCTCCGGATAATTCTTGATCTTGGCAAGGAAATCCGGCGCCTTGGCCGGTGCGCCGGTGCCGATGATCAGCGGCAGCAATATCTGCTTGCCGCCGGAGAACGGCGCAATGACGGTGCCGGATTTCTCGATGACCGAAAGCGCGCTGCCTTGCTGCCACAGCGCGAACGGCTCGCGCTCCTCGACGCGCACTTCCAGCGTATGCGGGTAGACTTTGCGCACTGCCGCGGCCTCGACCCAGGGCAGCGTGGTGATGCGTTCGCGCGCAGCTTCGGCATCGAAGCCGATCAGCGAGGTCCAGCCGTCGAGCTCCAGCCTGTCAAGGATATCGATCTCGGAGGTTTCGCGGTTGCCGACGACCTTGACCTGGTCGACGGCAAAGCCGGTGCGGGCGGTGACACTCTGGACGATGGCGTCGGCATGTCCGCCGAGATAGGCGCCATAGGCGCTAGCCGATATGAGCAACGCCGCCGACAGGATGACAGCGGAATAGGGCGGCGCTTCGAAATCGCCCTCGCCGAGGCGCGCCAGCACCCGCACCGGCCGGCGAAGCAGGCGCGGCAGCACGAAATGGTCGAACGACAACGGCCTGCCGAACAGCGTCGGCCCGGCCGCGCCCTTCCCCTTGCCCTGTCCCCACTTCAACGCAGACACGAAGCGTCCTCCACCATCCAACTCAACAAATCGCCGAACGAGTGTCCCGCTTGCGCGGCGATTTCCGGCACCAAAGACGTCGGCGTCATACCCGGCTGGGTGTTGACCTCGAGCCAGACAATTTCGCCGTTCTCGGAGTGACGATCGTCATAACGGAAGTCCGACCGGGAAACGCCCCGACAGCCGATAGCTTGGTGAGCCTTGAGTGCCAGTGTCTGTATTTTTTGGTAAATATTCGATGAAAGTTTTGCCGGGCATTCGTGTTTTGATCCGCCCGCGACGTATTTTGAATCATAGTCGTAGAAGGAATGGCCGGTCGGGATGATCTCGCAGACACCGAGCGCCACATCGCCCATCACCGCGCAGGTCAATTCCCGCCCGTGCACATAACGCTCGACCATGACCGTATCGCCATATCTCCACTCGGACGAGCCAATGATCTGCGGCGGATGCGACTGGCCTTCGTGCACGATGACGACGCCGAAGCTCGATCCTTCGTTGACCGGCTTGACCACATAGGGCGGCTTCATCGGGTGCTTGTTCTGGATGGCGAAGCGATTGGCCACCTTCGATTCCGCCACCGGAATACCGGCCGCCTTGGCGACCTTCTTGGCCTGCTCCTTGTTCATCGCGAGCGCCGAGGCAAGCACACCGGAATGGGTATAGGGAATGGCGAGGTATTCAAGGATGCCCTGGATGGTGCCATCCTCACCGAAGGGGCCGTGCAGCGCATTGAAGACGACGGCAGGCTTGAGCTCGGTGAGCACCGAGCCGATGTCGCGCGAGACGTCGACGCGGGTGACCTGGTAGCCCTCCCCCTCGAGCGTATCGGCGCAGGCTTTGCCCGACGACAGGGACACGGGCCGCTCGGACGAGAATCCACCCAGAAGGACGGCCACGTGCTTGCTTGTCATTCCCCGTCATTCCCTCTCACAGCAGGCCTGCACCATCGTGCATGACCCGAAAAGCATCGCGCGCACTCAAATACGCCGAGCAGCTTTGCTCCCGTGTTTCCGCAACATTGAGTCCGAGTCTCCCGGCAGGTTGCCCCCCAGACGGAAACGCGAGTAACGCGTCGAAACGACTCAAATCAGGAAACGCTTCAGGGCAGAGAATCAGAGAGTTGATTCGCTGGCAAGTGCTTACGATTCCGATGGATTCACTTTCCGCAAAAACGGCAGCAAAATGTGAATTCATGAGGTCCGAAAGGCAACGGTCTTCGAGTTGCGCTAAAGCAGCTGCCCGAGAAATTCCTGAACGGCATGGCCCGGCCGAAAATTGCCGATGCGCTTGATCTCCCACTGCAGCCGGATGCCCGATCTTTCGAGCACGCGCGCACGCACCGTCTCACCGAGATATTCAAGCTCGTAGCCTGTGGCGGTTCCGGTGTTGATCATGAAGTTGCAATGCATCGGCGACATCTGCGCCCCGCCGACCATCAGGCCGCGGCAGCCGGCCTTGTCGATTTCCTTCCAGGCCGAGGTGCCCTCGGGATTCTTGAAGGTCGAGCCGCCGGTCTTTTCGCGGATCGGCTGTACGGTCTCGCGATGGTTCTGGACAGCATCCATCGCAGCCTTGATCGCCGCCTTGTCCTCGGGAACGCCTTCGAACAGCGCCGATGTGAAAATCAGCCCGGACGGCGCCGCTGAATGGCGATAGGCATAGCCCATGTCGGCATTGCTCAGCGTATGCACATTACCCTTGCGGTCGAGCGCCCGCACCTCGACGACACGCTCGCGCGTCTCGACGCCATTGGCGCCGGCGTTCATCCTCAGCGCTCCGCCTATGGCGCCGGGAATGCCGTGGTAGAAATGAAAGCCGCCGATGCCGGCCTCGTAGGCAACGGCCGCAACGCGCTTGTCGGGCGTCGCGGCGCCCGTCTTGATCGTGGTCGGCGCAATCACTTCGGTCTCGCCAAAGCCTTTGGCCGAAAGCCGGATGACGAAGCCCGGAATGCCGCCGTCACGGACAAGCAGGTTCGAGCCGACGCCGACGATGGTCAGCGGTATTTCCTCGGGCACCGCCTTCAGGAACGCGGCAAGATCGTCCTCGTCGGCCGGCTGGAACAATGCGTCCGCGAGCCCGCCGGCTCGGAACCAGGTGATCTTGTCCATCTCGGCATTGGGCGTGATGCGGCCGCGCAGAGCGGCAAGCCGGTCGCCAAGCTTCTCGATCAACGCCTGGCCGCGCATCATGAGATGGTCCCGCCGAGTTCCTTGGGCAGCGCATAGGCCCATTGGGTGATGTTGCCGGCGCCGAGGAAGACGACGAAATCGCCCGGCTTCGCCACCTCGCGCACGATCGGCGCAATCGCCGCCGGACCTTCGATGTAGCGTGCGTCGCGATGGCCGCCGGCGCGGATGCGCGACACCAGTGCGTCGGACGTTACCCCCTCGATCGGTTCCTCGCCGGCCGCATAGACGGGCGCCACCATTACCGTATCGGCGTCGTTGAAGCAGACGGAAAACTCGTCGAACAGATCGCGCAGCCGGGTGAAGCGGTGCGGTTGGGTAACGGCGATGATGCGGCCCTTGGTAGCGCTGCGCGCGGCCTTCAGTACCGCCGTGATCTCGACCGGATGATGGCCGTAATCGTCGAACACATCGACGCCGTTCCACGAACCGGTATGGGTGAAGCGCCGCTTGACGCCGGCGAAGGACGACAGGCCCTTCTTGATCGCCTCGGCCGAAAGGCCGAGCTCATGCGCGACGGCAATCGCCGCCGTCGCATTGGAAACGTTGTGGCGTCCGGGCATCGGCAGCCGCAGGCCGGCAATCGTTATCTGACCGTGCGTCTTGCGGTCGCGGATCACCACGTCGAATTCCGAGGTGGGGCCGTCCATGCGGTGATTGGTGAAGCGCACGTCGGCCTGCGCATTTTCGCCATAGGTGATGACGCGCCGGTCCTCGATGCGGCCGACCAGCGCCTGCACCTCGGGATGGTCGGTGCACATCACGCCGAAGCCGTAGAACGGCACGTTCTCGACGAACTGGCGAAACGCCTCGCGCACTTTGTCGAAGGACCCGTAATGATCGAGATGCTCGGGGTCGATATTGGTGACGACGGCAATCTCGGCCGGCAGCCTGAGGAAGGTGCCGTCGCTCTCGTCGGCCTCGACCACCATCCATTCGCCGTCGCCCATGCGGGCATTGGTGCCATAGGCATTGATGATGCCGCCATTGATCACCGTCGGGTCGAGCCCGCCGGCTTCGAGTAGCGTCGCCACCATCGAAGTCGTCGTCGTCTTGCCATGCGTGCCGCCGATCGCCACCGCTTGCCGGAAACGCATCAGCTCGGCCAGCATCTCGGCCCGCCGCACGATCGGCAGCAACTTCTCACGCGCCGCCTTCAGTTCCGGATTGGATTTCTTGATTGCGGTGGAGACGACGACCACCTCGGCCTCGCGGAGGTTTTCGGCCTGGTGGCCGACGAAGCATTCGATGCCCTTGTCGCGCAGCCGCTGCACATTGGCGCTGTCGGCCTGGTCGGACCCTTGCACCTTGTAGCCGAGATTGTGCAGCACCTCGGCGATGCCGCTCATGCCGATGCCGCCAATGCCGATGAAATGCACGAGGCCGATCGTCTGTGGCATCTTCATGCGTGCGTCTCCTTCCTGAATCCCGAAACGGTTTTCCTGGACGCAATAGCCTCTGTCAGATCGGCGAGCAACCGCGCGGCATCCGGTTTTCCGGACGATTTCGCCGCCGCGGCCATTGTCGCCGCCCTGCCTGGATCATCCATCAGCCCGCCGACAAGCGCGGCGATCCGTTCCGCCGAAAGCGTGGATTGCGGATGCACCTCGGCACCGCCCGCTGCCGCAAGGGCCGCCGCATTCGCCGCCTGGTCGTGGTCGAGCGCGTGCGGATAAGGCACCAGCAACGCCGGCCGGCCGATCACCGCGATTTCCGATACGGTCGATGCGCCGGAGCGCGACATCACCAGATGCGCCGTCGCCAGCCGCGCCGCCATGTCGGTGAAGAAGGGCGACACCTCGGCCTCAATGCCAAGCGCGGCATAGGCGGCTTTCACCCGCGCCACATCGTCGGCGCGCGCCTGCTGCGTGATCGCCAGACGCCTGCGCTGTGTATCTGAGAGTTGAGCGATCGCCGCCGGCACCGCGTCGGAAAAGAACTGCGCGCCTTGGCTGCCGCCAAACACCAGAAACCGGAACGGCTCTTCGCCGCCCGATGCGGCGTAAGGCGTCTTGGCTGCTTCCAGTACTTGCGGCCTGACCGGATTGCCGGTGGTCACCGTCTTGGCGCCAGCGGCACTTGTGTCTTCCGGCAGGAACCCACCGGCAATGGCGTCGACGCGGTCGGCGAGCGCCCGGTTGGCGCGGCCCATCACCGCGTTCTGCTCGTGGATCAGCGTCGGCACCTTGCGCCGGGTGGCGGCATAGAGCGGCGGCAGTGTCGGATAGCCGCCGAAGCCGACCACGATGGCGGGCTTGATGCTGGCGATGACGGCCGATGCCTGCCGCACCCCGCGCCAGATTTTCCAAAACGCGGCGAGCACGGCAAAAGGATTTTTCGACCCCATCGTCGCCGACTGGATCGGATGGATGGCGGCTGCCGGGAACTGCCCGGCAAAGCGCTCGGCGCGGTCGTCCGTCGCCAGATGCACCGTCCAGCCGCGCCTGGTCAGTTCGTGCGCCAACGCCTCGGCCGGGAACAGATGTCCGCCCGTGCCGCCAGCCGCCAGAAGGATGACCCCCTTCGCCATCTCACTCCGCCGGCATCGCACGCGGCGACGGCATGAAGCCCAGCTGCTTGCGCTTTTCCGGGCGCTTGCGCGTCAGCGCCAGCACCATGCCCATCGAGATGGCGATCGCGATCTGCGAGGAGCCGCCGTAGGAGATGAACGGCAGCGTCATGCCCTTGGCGGGCATCAGCTGCAGATTGACGGCCATGTTGATGACTGACTGCAGGCCGAAGACCGTGACCAGGCCGCCAACCGCGTAGCGCGTGAAATCGTCCTGCTCCTTAAGCGCCGTGTTGAGGCCGCGCAGCACGATGAAGCCGAAGATGGACATGATGAAGAAACACATGATCAGCCCGAATTCCTCGCCGGCGACCGAGAAGACGAAGTCGGCATGGCTGTCGGGTATGACCCGCTTGACGGTGCCCTCGCCCGGCCCGACGCCGAACCAGCCGCCATTGATCAGCGCCTCGCGGCCCATGTCGACCTGGAACGTGTCGCCCTCGCCGGTCATAAAGCGGTCGATGCGGCCGGCAACGTGCGGGAACACCGCATAGGCGGCGAACACGCCGCCGACCCCGGCAGCACCCAGCGCGACGATCCACAGCCACGGCAACCCGGCCATGAAGAACATCACCCCCCAGGTGCCGAGCACCAGCATGGTCTGGCCGAGGTCAGGCTGCGCCACCAGCAGCGAGATGACCAGCGCAAGCAGCAACATAGCGAACAGATTGCCCGGAATGTCGGGCTGGCGCTTGTGCTCGGCGAACAGCCAGGCGCAGATGATGACGAAGGCCGGTTTCAGGAACTCGGACGGCTGGATCGACAGGCCGGCAAGCGACACCCAGCGCCGCGCGCCCTTCACCTCGACGCCAATATAGAGCACCGCCACCATCAAAAACAGCATGATGCACAGCATGACCAGCGCCATGCGCCTGATCTGCCTGGATTCAAGAAACGAGACGGCCAGCATCACCCCAAGCGCGGGAATGGTGAAGATGATCTGTCGTGTGGCGAAGTGGAAACTGTCGAGGCCGATGCGTTCGGCCACCGCCGGGCTTGCGGCGAAGGACAAAACGATGCCGAGCCCCATCAGCGACAGGAACGCCGCCAGGAACCAGCGATCGATCGTCCACCACCAGGTCGCAACCGGGCTTTTGTCGAGACGGCTTTGCATTATCGTGTCCCTCCGATGGGCTTCACGCCATCAATGGCGGTTGCGGCTTGCCTGAACGCCTCGCCGCGCACTTCGAAATTCTTGAACTGGTCGAAACTGGCGCAGGCCGGCGACAGCAGCACCACCGCCTCGCCGCTGTCATCCTTCGCTGCATCGCGGGCGGCGTGCTCGACCGCAGCGGCCAGCGTGCCTGAGATCTCGTAGGGCACCGCCTCGCCCAGCGTCGCGGAAAAGGCCGGTGCGGCTTCGCCGATCAGATAGGCCTTGGCGACGCGCGGGAAGAAGCCGCGCAAAGGCTCGATGCCGCCCTCTTTCGGCAGGCCGCCGGCGATCCAGTAGATACGCGCAAAGCTCGACAGCGCCGGTGCCGCCGCGTCGGCATTGGTCGCCTTGGAATCGTTGACGAACAGCACATGGCCCTTGCGTCCGACCTGCTCCATGCGGTGCGCCAATCCGGGAAAGCTCTCTAGTCCCGACTGGATCTCGCCGAGATCGAGCCCGACCTTGAGGCAGGCGGCGACGGCGGCCAGCGCATTCTGCGCATTGTGCTGGCCGCGCAGCGAACCGATGCCTTCGAGAAAGGCGATACGGCTGTAGCGGCCATGCACCGCCTCCATCAGATTGGTGCCGTCGGCGAAATAGCCGTCGGTCAGCGGCAGGCGCTTGGAAATGCGAATGACCTGCCGGCCCGCCCGCTCCAGCCGGTCGGCGATCTGGGCGCACCAGGAATCGTCGACGCCGATGATTGCCGTCTCGCTGCCGGCCACCAGCCGCTCCTTGATCGAGGCGTAGTGTTGCATCGTGCCGTGGCGGTCGAGATGGTCCGGCGTCAGATTGAGCAGGACGCCGGCCGTCGGATTGATCGAGGGGGCAAGATCGATCTGGTAGGACGAGCACTCAACCACATAGTGCCGCTCGGGCTGCGGCGGATCAAGCGTCATCACCGCGCGGCCGATATTGCCGCCCATCTGCGTGTCGCGCCCGGCCGATTTGAGGATGTGCGCCGTCAGTGCCGTGGTCGTCGACTTGCCGTTGGTGCCGGTGATCGCAATAAAAGGTGCTGCCGGCGCCCGCGCCGTCCGCTCGCGGCAGAAAAGCTCGACATCGCCGATGATCTCCACGCCTGAACCTCGCGCCAGCTCCACCGTCCAGTGCGGCTTCGGGTGCGTCAGCGGCACGCCGGGCGACAATACGAAGGCTGAGAACCTCGCCCAGTTGGCGCCGCGCAGGTCTGCGGTCGCAATACCGATCGCGCCGGCCTTGGCGACGCTGTCGGGATTGTCGTCCCAGGCAAGGACGTCAGCGCCGCCCTCGATCAGCGCGCGCGCCGTGGCAATCCCCGAGCCGCCGAGCCCGAAGAGCGAAACGCGCTTGCCTGAAAAGCATGCGGCGGGGATCAAGCGGCCTCCTATCTGAGCTTCAGGGTCGACAGGCCGACCAGCGCCAGGATGACGGCGATGATCCAGAAGCGGATCACCACCTGGCTTTCGGTCCAGCCGAGCTTTTCGAAATGATGGTGGATCGGCGCCATCAGGAAGACGCGCTTGCCGGTCATTTTGAAGTAGCCGACCTGGATGATGACCGAGAATATCTCGACGACGAACAGGCCGCCGACGATGACCAACACAATCTCGTGCTTGGTCGCCACCGCGACCGTGCCGATCAGCCCACCCAGCGCCAGCGAGCCGGTGTCGCCCATGAAGATTGCCGCCGGCGGCGCATTGAACCACAGGAAGCCGAGCCCGGCGCCGATCACCGCGCCGAGGACCACCGCAAGCTCACCGGTGCCGGGTACGAAATGGATCTGCAGATATTCAGCGAATACCGCGTTGCCGGAAAGATAGGCAATGACGCCGAAGGACGCCGCCGCGATCATGATCGGCACGATCGCCAGTCCATCGAGGCCGTCGGTCAGGTTCACCGCATTGCCGGCGCCGACGATGACGAAGCACGAGAACGGGATGAAGAACCAGCCGAGATTGACGAGAAGCTCCTTGGCGAAAGGAAACGTCAGCGATGACGAGAACGGCGCCTGGCCGTTATGCATGATCACCCAGGCGGCGATGCCGGCAATGACGAATTCGAGCCCCAGCCGCGCTTTTCCGGAAAAGCCGAGATGCGATTGTTTCGTAACCTTTAGGTAGTCGTCATAAAAGCCGATCGAGCCGAACCCCAGCGTCACCAGCAGCACCACCCACACGTATATGCTGGACAGGTTCGCCCACAGCAGCGACGAGCCGACGATGCCGGACAGGATCATCAGCCCGCCCATGGTCGGCGTTCCAGCCTTCTTGAAATGCGTCTGCGGCCCGTCGGCGCGGATCGGCTGGCCCTTGCCTTGCCGCAGCCTCAGCGAATTGATGATGGTCGGTCCGAAGATGAACACGATCAGTGCCGCTGTGATCAGCGCTCCGCCGGTGCGGAAAGTTATGTAGCGGAAGACGTTGAAGACCGAGATCTTGTCCGCAAAATCGACGAGCAGTGTTAACATGCGCTTGCGTCCCCCGGACCGATCCTAGGTCTGTCTGCTGGTTGTGGCTTCCGCCGGAAACTTGCCGAGCAATGCCTCGACCAGCTTTGAAAAGCCTATGCCTTTCGACGATTTGATCATGACCACGTCGCCGGGCTTCAATTCCGATAGAAGCACCGGCTTCAGATCTTCCGCGCCGGCGCGGTACTCCGTCTTGATCTCGCCGGGCAGCACGTCGGCCAGCGCCCGCATTTCCGGGCCGCCGAGAAAGACCGTGCGCGTGTCGGTGCCGACGATCAGGTCGGCAAGGGCGGCATGCAATTTCGCCGAATGGCTGCCGAGCTCGAGCATATCGCCAAGCACGGCAATTCGCCTGCCCTCGCCCGACACCGGTGTCGTGTTGAGCAGTGCCATTGCAGCGCTCATCGAGGCCGGATTGGCGTTGTAGCTCTCGTCGATCAGCGTGATCGGGCCCTTGGGATGGCGCAACACATAGCGCTTGCCGCGTCCGCGTTCGGGCGAAAGATCGGCCAGCGCCTGAGCAACCCTGGTGACGTCGGCGCCGACCAGATGCGCTGCACCCAGCACCGCCAGCACATTCTGCACCATGTGGCGGCCCGGCGCGCCGATCCTGGCGACGATCTCGTGCCCGCCAATCTTGGCGGTGATGACGGAGTGATCGGCATTGAGCTCGCATTTGATCAGTTTGAAGGTCGCCCGGGCATTCTCGCCGAACCCGTAAACATGCTCGACGCCGGCCTCTTTCGCCATCTTCTCCAGCAGCTTCCAACGCGGGTCGTCGCGGTTGAGAAGGGCGGCGCCACCGGGCTCCAGCCCTTCGAAAACCTCCGCCTTGGCCTTGGCGATCTCGTCCAGATTGCGGAAGAAGCCGAGATGAGCGGCCGCGATCAGCGTGACGATGGCGACATGCGGCCGGACCATCTTGACCAGCGGCCGGATCTCGTCCGGATGGTTCATGCCGATCTCGAAGACGGCATAGTCGCAATCCTGCGGCATGCGCGCCAGCGTCAGCGGCACGCCCCAATGGTTGTTGAACGACTGGGCCGATGCATGCACAGTGCCGACCGCGGACAGAGCGTGGCGCAGCGCTTCCTTGGTGGTGGTCTTGCCCGCCGAGCCGGTCACGGCAATGACCCTGGCCTTTGAGCGAGCGCGCGCCGCGACACCGAGCTTTTCCAGCGCGACAAGCACGTCCTCCACGACGATCATCGGTGCCGTCAGCCGCCCCAGCGACGGCAGCTTGCCCTCGGCGACGACAAGCACGCCGGCGCCCGCCTTAATGGCGGCGGTGACGAAATCGTGGCCGTCCATCGCCTCGCCCTTGATGGCGAAGAAGGCGTCTCCTGGCTGCAGGCTGCGGCTGTCGATGGAAATGCCGGCGATGCCTTCAGGCATCGGACCGAGCGGCCGGCCATCTATGGCCGCAACCAGCGCCTCGGAGGTCCACAGATAGTTCACGCCGCATGCTCCCTGAGCGCCGAGCGAACTTCCTCGTGATCGGAAAAATGCAGCGTCTCGGTGCCGATGGTCTGGCCTTCCTCATGGCCCTTGCCGGCCACGATCAGCGTGTCGCCGGCATGCAGCATGGCGACCGCCTCGTGAATGGCCTTGCGCCGGTCGCCGATCTCGATCGCGCCCGGCGCGGCCGTGAGGATTGCGGTGCGGATCGTCTCGGGGACTTCCGAGCGGGGATTGTCGTCGGTGACGATGACGACATCGGCCAGCCTTGTGGCGATCTCGCCCATGATCGGCCGCTTGCCCCGATCACGGTCGCCGCCGCAGCCGAACACGACGATGACGCGGCCAGTGGTAAAGGGGCGCACCGAAGCCAGCACGTTTTCCAGCGCGTCCGGCTTGTGCGCGTAGTCGACATAGACCGGTGCGCCATTGGCGGCCGTCCCAACGAGGTCGAGCCGTCCCGGCGCGCCCTTCAATTTCTCCAATGCCATCAACGCTTTGCCGACGGATGTTCCGGTCGAAATGGCGAGGCCTGCCGACACCAACGCATTGGCAATCTGGAAATCGCCGGCCAGCGGCAAGTCGATTTCGTGGAGGACGCCGTCCGCTTCCACCTCGGCGCGTTGGCGGTGGCGCTCGTGCTCGACCCGCTTCAGCCGCAGGAAATCGCCGCGGCGGCCGACTGTCAGCACGTTCAGTCCCGCTACCCGCGCCGCCTGGATCGTCGGCTCCGACCACGGGTCGTCGGCAAAGATCACGGCCGGCGCGCCCTTCGGCAGCAGCGCGTCGAACAGACGCAATTTGGCGCGATGATAGTCCTCGACCGTCGGATGGTAGTCCATGTGGTCGCGGCCGAGATTGGTGAAGCCGCCGGCCGCAAGCTTGACGCCGTCGAGCCGGCGCTGGTCGAGGCCATGGCTGGACGCTTCCATCGAGGCGTGGGTGACGCCGGCCTCCGCCAATTCCTCGAGCAGCCTGTGCAGCGCCACCGGATCGGGCGTGGTCAGCGAGCCGTATTCGTTGCGGCCCGGCGCCACCACGCCGGTCGTGCCGATCGAGGCGGCGGCGAAGCCCGCCTGCTCCCATATTTGCCGGGTGAATGCGGCGACAGAGGTCTTGCCGCTGGTGCCGGTCACCGCGACCATGGTTTGCGGTTGCTTGCCGAAATAACGGGCAGCACTCAGCGCCAGCGCAAGGCGCGGATCGTCGACCGAGAGAACCGGCACTGGCAGCCCGGCGACCACACTGCCCTTGCCGACCACGATCGCTGCAGCGCCGCGGCTCGCGGCATCGGCGGCATAGGCTGCGCCATCCGCCTTGGAGCCGGTGAGCGCGAAAAAGACGACACCCGGTGTTACCTGGCGGGAATCCGACGAAATCCCTGTAACCTCCATGTCGAAGGAAGCTGTCCCCTCGACAGGCAGGATACCGGCTAGATCTTTCAGCTTCATCGAACCCCGTTCATCGCAACAAAATAGCGCGCAGTTGCCGGCGCGCCCCAAGAATCACTGATAGGAAACCAGCGTTGCACCATTTTCATGGCTGAAATCTGGCTTCACGCCAAGCATGGAAGCCGCACGTCGGATGATGTTTGCAGCCATGATGCCCGCATTCGAGGCGGCCGTCGCGCCCATACCGGGCTTTTCCGGCTTCGGTTCGTCGGCGATCGTCAGCACTATGTATTGCGGATCGTCCATCGGGAAAGCCGCAACGAAGGCGTTGAAATTCTTTTCCTTGGAGTAACGGCCGTTGACGACCTTCTCCGCCGTTCCCGTCTTGCCGCCCACCCGGTATCCTGGCACCCGTGCATTGCGGCCGGATCCCTTTTCGGCATTGAGTGCATAGAGGTAGCGCATGCCCTCGACGGTCTTGTCGCTGACCACTTTCTTGGCCACCGCCATCGCCTGCTCCTGCGTGCGCGGCAGGAAAGTCGGGTCCATCAGATAGCCGCCATTCATCAGCGCGGCGCAGCCGACCGCCGTCTGCAGCGGCGTCGTCGACACACCGTGGCCGAAGGCGATGGTGATCGAATTGACCTGCTTCCAGACCTTGGGCTCGGTCGGCCGGGCGACTTCTGGCAGTTCGGTCTGCATCTTCTCGAGGATTCCCAGGCGATGCAGGAATTCGCGGTGTCCGTCGATGCCAACCGCTTCGGCTTCCTTGGCAGAGCCGATGTTGGATGAGTAGATGAACACTTCCGGCACCGACAGTACCCGGCCCTTGCCATGGAAATCATGGATGGTCTGATGGCCGATCCTGATCGGGCGCGATGCGTCGAAACGGCTTTGCAGCGTTATCTTGCCGGAATCGAGCGCCATGGCGGTGGTGAAGCTCTTGAAGGTCGACCCCATTTCGTAGAGGCCGGCCGACATACGGTTGAGCCGGTCCTTGTCCTGCGCGTTATAGGGGTTGTTCGGATCGAAATCCGGAACCGAGGCCATCGCCAGCACCTCGCCGGTCTTGACATTGAGAACGACGGCGCCCGCCGCGATCGCGTGGTATTTCTCCATGCCCGTGGCGACCTCGTCGCGTACGATATGCTGGACGCGCAGGTCGATCGAGAGTTGCACCGGCTTCAGATCCTTGGCTACCGCCAGGCCCGACGCCTGAAGGTCGCTCAAGCCCTGTTCGTCGATGTATTTCTCCATGCCGGAGATGCCCTGATTATCGATGTTGGTGAGGCCGACAATGTAGGACGAGGTTTCGCCGGCCGGATAGAACCGGCGCTTTTCGGTGCGGAAGCCGAAGCCGGGGATGCCGAGTTGCATGATGTCGGCCTGCTGCTTCGGTGTCAGTTGGCGCTGCAGCCAGACGAAGCCGGCGCCGCTCTTCAACTTGTTGTATGTCTGCTCGTAGTCGATCTCGGGAAGCACCGTCGACAGTTTTTCGATCGCTTCGTCGGCGTCGACGATGCGGCGCGGTTCGGCAAACAGCGACGCCGTCTTGATGTCGGTCGCCAGCACTTCGCCGTTACGATCGACGATATCGGGTCGCGATGCCGTCACCCGGCTCTGCGGGCCGCCCGACAGGTCGGGATTCTGGAAACCCAGATAGACCAGCCGCCCGGCAATGGTCGAATAGATGCCGAAGAACACCGCCATCGTCATGACGATGCGGGTTCTGCCCTTGCCACCGGTCGCCTTGCGGGCACCTTCGACCACGATCGATCCGCCCGCGCCGGGCTTCGAACCGCGCTTCAGCAGCCTCCCAATCTTTGGAAATCTGGCGGCCATTGGAAATCCGGTGATCATTGGACGATGCCTCCAGTCACCACGGGATCCTTGCCGCCGATATCGGCCATGCCGCCCAGCCGCTGGGATGAAAGGTCCTCGATGTTGACGGGTTTCGCCGGCAGATCGTCCAGCCCGACGATCTGCCGCGCATTGACTGGCTCGAGTCCGAGTTGCGACTTGTAGAGCTCGGTCAGCTTCTGCAGGCGCGACGGCTGGGTAAGCAGGCTCCAGTCCGCCTTGAGCAGGTCGATCGTGTCCTCTTCATAGCGGATCTGCGCCTGGATCTTGTGCACTGCCGCTAGTTGCTCCTCGGCCTCGCGCTTGGTCTTGTAGGTCAGGGCAGCCGCCGAGACCATGACGGCGATCAGGACTATGTCGCTGGTACGAAACACGTGCTCACCTCTCTCCCGGTCGATCGACACCGGGAAGCTTTGGGCCAGGCAGTTTTGGCAGGCCGAAAATCGAAAAATCGCCAGGGCGCACCGGCGCCTCTGTACGGATCGCAGCGCGCAGCCTTGCCGAGCGCGCCCGCGGATTGGCCGATATCTCGGCATCGCCAGGCGTCACGCCGCTTCCCTTCTTCGTGAAGGTGGCGGTGCGCGCCTGCGCCTCGGGCAGATGCCGCGATCCGGTCGCTGAATCCGCACGGTCGGCGATGAAGCGCTTGACGATGCGGTCCTCCAAGGAATGGAACGTCACCACCGCAAGCCGCCCACCCGGTTTCAGCGCGCGCTCGGCGGCAAACAGCGCCTTGGCCAGTTCGCCGAGCTCGTCATTGACGAAGATGCGCAACGCCTGGAAAACGCGGGTGGCCGGATGGATCTTGTCTTTCGGCGCGCGGCCGATATGCGTCTCGATGGCATCGGCAAGGTCGAGCGTGCGCTCGAAGGGGCGTTTTTCGCGACGGCTCTCGATCATACGGGCGATGCGCCCAGCATGGCGTTCCTCGCCGAGAAAACCGAAGATGCGGGCAAGATCGCCCACCTTGAAGGTGTTGACGACGTCGGCGGCGCTCAGGCCCGCCTGCGCCATGCGCATGTCGAGCGGTCCATCGGCGCGGAATGAAAAGCCGCGCTCCGGCTGGTCGATCTGCATGGAGGAGATGCCGATGTCGAGCACGACGCCATCGGCACTTTCAACCTGCTCGTCAAGCGTCGAGAACGGTGCCTGGACAAGCCTGAGCCTGCCGCCCGACTGCTGTTCAAGGGCCCGCCCCGCTGCGATCGCATCCGGATCGCGGTCGATGGCGACGACCGAGGCTCCGCTTGCCAGAATGGCCTTCGTGTAGCCGCCGGCACCGAACGTGCCGTCGACGATCACCTCGCCTTCTGTCGGCGACAAAGCCTCCAGCACTTCGGCAAGGAGGACCGGAATATGACGGGCTGGTCCGCCAACAGCATGAACTTCATCGCCGTCGCCCGCCATCATTCCGGCCGCTCCCCAGGCTTCGTCCCCTGCCGAAGCTGCAAAAGCCGGGCGCGTGCTTCCGTCCCATAGGCACTGAGCCGTCCCGGCTCCCAGATCTGAAAGAAATTGCCGCGGCCAACGAAGGCCACTTCCGCTGAAATGCCGGTATGCTCGCGAATGAAATCGCTCATCGTGATACGGCCGTCCTGGTCGAGCTTCAGAAACGTTCCATCGCCATGGCAGAAGAACGACATGTCGTCCGCCGTCTGCAGGAACGGGTCTTCCTGCGCGATGCGCTGCTCGTAGCGATCGAGCAGGTCGAGCCCACCAACATCCATCGCCGGGCGATCCAGGCAGCGTAGCGCATAAAGTTCCGAATAGCCGCGTTTCTGCACAACGGCACGGAAATGCGCCGGCACGGACACCCGCCCCTTCGCATCGATCCTGTTCACCGCGTTCGACAGAAACCGGTCCATTACGCGTTACGGCCGCTTGCGCCGCCGCACCCCTCTGCATCTTCCCGTCCGCGCCGCCGCGGCCCGGTCGCTGCCCAAAACGCACTTCGTTATGACGGGCGAACGCAGGCAAACGCGCAGCCGCCGCGGCTGCCCGATTGGCGTACGCTTCACCCTGACACGGAACGAAGGCTTGAGTATCGGAATGGGATATCATGGGGTGTTATGGGCGTCAACGGGAACAGTCTTCAAAACGCGCCTGCCACGACTGGGGAGAGCAGCTTTGACGGCACTCAGGTCTTTATCCTCTATTAAGCCTAACGAAGAGTTTAGACCCGTGTGGTCCAACCGGAGGCGGCTTGCTGCGGCTCGCTGCCGCGCATAGCTTCGGCATCTCCATTTCCGGTCAGTAACGAGGTTTGAAATCATGTCCGAAACAGCCAAGTCACGCGCCGCGGCACTTCCCCATCTGCGTCGCGGCAGGCTTGCCAAGGGCGACCCAATCCCCTTGCCCCTGACCATGGCCGCCATTTTCCACGCGCCCGGCGATGCCACTGGCTTCGATCAATATGGCCGCTTCAGCAATCCGACCTGGGATGCGGTCGAGCACATGCTGGCGCATCTGGAGGACGCCCCATGCGTCGCCTTTCCCTCGGGAATGGCTGCAATCTCGGCGGTGTTTTTCGGCCTGCTCAAAGCCGGCGACCGTATCCTGCTGCCGTCCGACGGTTATCATACGACGAGAGCGCTGGCAGACCGCTTCCTGAAATCCTTTGGCGTCGCCTACGATGTCCGGCCGACATCGAGCTTCCTCGACGGCGGCTTTGACGGGTATCAGCTTGCCTTCGTCGAAACGCCCGCCAATCCAGGACTGGATATATGCGACATCGCAGCCGTCGCCGAAGCCGTGCACAAAGCGGGTGCGGTGCTTGTGGTCGACAACACGACGATGACGCCTTTCGGGCAACGACCGCTCGATCTCGGTGCCGATATCGTCATTGCTGCCGACACCAAGGCGCCTAACGGTCATTCCGATGTGCTGTTCGGCCATGTCGCCAGCCGCAACGCGGATATTATCTCGAGGGTGACCGACTGGCGCGAGACGTCGGGCGCCATCCCCGGGCCGTTCGAGACATGGCTGGTCCATCGCGGCCTCGAAACGCTGGACGTGCGTTTCGACCGCATGTGCGCTTCCGCCGAGATGATAGCGCGACGGCTGAAAAACCATCGCGCGGTCAACGGCTTGCGCTTTCCGGGACTGGAAAGCGACCCGTCGCACAATCTTGCCCGCGCACAGATGGAGCGTTTCGGTTTTCTCATCTCGTTCGCGCTTGCCTCGGAGGACAAAGCCGAGGATTTCATCAACAACTGCGCCTTGATGCAGGCAGCGACTTCGTTCGGCGGCGTGCACACTTCGGCCGAACGGCGCGCAAAAAGAGGAGACGCCGTTCCGCCCGGCTTCGTTCGCCTGTCGGTCGGCTGCGAACCTGTGGAAGAGCTTTGGCAGGCGATCGAGACGTCGCTAGACGCAGTCGCTAGCTGAATCGGCAATCACGAACTCAGATCGCCGGCCTCGATCTTGCGCCGGCCGTGCAGCACGCGAACGATTTCGATCGCCTCTTCACTGACGCGGTACAGGGTGAGGTATTCGCCGACGATCAGATGACGGATTCCAGTCGCGATGTCTTCGCGCGGCGCACCTGAGAAGGGATAAGTGGCCACTTGCTGCCAGCGGGCTTCGATCCGATCGAGCAATCGATCGGCTGCAGCCTCGTTGTCTTGCGCAACATGAATCCAGATCGCGATCAAATCCTCTTCCGCATTTGCGGTTCGGATGATGGGCAGCAAATTCATGCCGCGCTGTTGGGTTTCAATCGTCTCCGCGCTTCGGCCTTGATTTCGTTAATCGACGCAAACCGTCCCGGCCCGCTGTCGATCCCCTCCTGCACCAGCTTGCGCAATTCCTCGACCGTGTAGCCGAGCAGGTCGCGCCGGTCCTTCCATTGCCTCAGCGCGTCGCGGATCACCTCGCTCGCCGAGGCATATTCGCCGGCGGCGACCACGTCGTCGACCGCCGCCGCCAGTTCCGGCGACAGCGTGATGCTGCGTTTATCGACCTGGCCCATGACGCGCTCCTGAATACCGCCATCCAAATGGTACGATTTAATCGCACCATTTTCAAGGACTGTCACACTCGATTGCCGGGTCGAAAGTGAAACAACAGCTGCGCCCGAAGGGCGCAACCTGCTGATTTCAGACGACTTGCTTTTATCGGGGAAACTGCCAGCTGGCCTGTAAGCCGGGTTCTGTATGGCCCTCGCCCCTTGCGGGGCGAGAACGTGGCGGCCATTCATCTTGGGCGCATGTTGCCATGCGCCTCACGCAACCTACCCGGACGGTGAGCCGGAAACAGCCCTCGAGGGTTGCCCCTCGCACCGTCCCTATTCGGTCTTGCTCCCGGTGGGGTTTACCGTGCCGCTCCTGTTGCCAGTCGCGCGGTGGGCTCTTACCCCACCCTTTCACCCTTGCCACGAGAGATCGTGGCGGTTTGCTTTCTGTGGCACTTTCCCTGGGGTCGCCCCCGCCGGCCATTAACCGGCACCGTGTCTCCATGGAGCCCGGACTTTCCTCACCCGCAGCCTTTCGGCTTCGCGGGTGCGGCCGCCCGGCCAGCTGGCAAGGCGTATAAAGGGGTTCAGGCCGGAAAACGCAAACGAAAAAGCAAGTTTATCGCCCGTCAGGCGGGCGCTCCAAGTGCTGCCAGCTGCACCTTGACCTTGCCGCAATAGGCTGCGGACACCGGGTTCATCCGTGTGGCGCCATGGCCGGCATTGTATTTCAGGATCGTGCCGCAGGTCGTGCCGCCGCCGAGATCCCGCGCCATGGCGAGGTACTTCATGCCGTATTTGATGTTGGTGTCGGGATCGTAGAGACCCTGAACCGAACCGCTGTAGCCCATCATCCGCGCCGTCGCCGGCTTGATCTGCATCAGGCCGATCTCGCCGGCGCTGCCGACCTGGTTCGGCTGGTAATTGCTCTCGATCTTGATGACGGCATTGGCGAGCGACACCGGCACGCCATAGCTGACTGCATAACGCGCAATGATCGCCGAATACTGTCCGCTGCCGCCGACGACCGCCGCCTTGGGCGCCGCCCTGCTCTTCGGGCCGACCGATGCCGTTGCCATGTGGTCGATGCGTTTGCGGTTACGCTTCACATGCTGTTTGGAGATTGTCTTTCTTGCAGCGGCTGGCTTTTTCGCAGCGGCTGGCTTTTTCGTCTTTATCGCGGCCGCTTTTTCCACTTTTGCGGTGGCGGTCTTCTCCACTTTTGCACCACGGGTGGCTTTCGGCATGGCGGTTTTGCCGGCTGCGGCACTGAAGCCCTGATCGGCCCGCTGGCTCAGCGGCGCGCTGTTCGCCGCACTGAAGGCAAAAGTCATTACGCCGGCAGCAATGGCTGCCGTTAAAACGGTCAATTTCTGCATGTGATCCTGTTCTGTTTGATCTGCACAAAGAACTTCGCGCAGATACCCTCAATCAACATCGGAACATCTTGGGGGATAGAGGTCCGACAATCTGTACGGATCGCCTTTGACGACCGAATTGGCGTCAAAGAAGGCGAGGCAAGTCACTTTGAGTAACAGATTGTAACTTTTAAGCTTGGGAAAGACTATTTGGGAGAAGCTATCCTTACGGAAGCGAGCAGCCTTTCCAGTGTGCGGATCGTCGATCCGTCAGCCACGCCATCGACCAAGCGCTGCCGGAAATGCCGTTGAAATGCCGCAACCACGATTTCGGTCTGCCGGTCGAAGGCGCCGGTGATCTCGACGCCATAACCATAGAGTACCAGCATCGACTGCAGCGCCTCGACCTCGGCGCCGGTATCGCCTGGCTTCAGCACGGCGCCGCGCCGGATCGGTGCTGCCGGCACAACATGGCCGACACCGGCGGCAAACAAGGCTTTCCATGGAAATTTCTCGCCCGGATCGACCTTGCGCCCCGGTGCCACGTCGGAATGGGCGAGCACCCGCTTTGCTGGAATGGAATGGCGCTCGATGATGCCGGCGCACAGGCCGATCACCGCGCCGATCTGCCGTTTTGGAAAGTTGCGATAGCCGAGCGTATGCCCTGGATTGACGATCTCGATGCCGATCGAACAGGAGTTGACGTCGCTCAGCCGGAACCACGAACTCTTGCCGGCATGCCAGGCACGGTCGCTTTCCCTTACCATCTGAACGATGCGGCCGTCCTCATGGACCAGGTAATGCGACGACACCTCACTTGCCGGATCGCACAACCATGCCTCGGCACCGGCGCCGGTCGCCATGCCGGTGTAGTGCAGCACGATCATGTCGGGTCTGAGCGTCCCGCGCCGTGGTCCGAAATTCGGCGATACCCTGACCTCGGCGCTCGGCTCGTCGGGCAGGAAGCCGCTCATGCGTGCCGCAGGCCTCGCTCGATCATCTCATAGGCCGCGTTGATCGCCGCCAGCCTGGTCGTCGCGATCTTGATGAATTCCTGCGGCAGGCCGCGCGCGATCAGCCGGTCCGGATGATTGTCGGAGACCAGCTTGCGGTAACGCCTGCGGACCTCCTCGAACGGCTTCCCACGCTCGATGCCGAGCACAACATAAGGATCGGCGGCACCCAGATCGACATGCCGCGCCAGGATGCTCTGGTAATGCGCCTCGTCGATGCGGAAGATCTCGGCGATGCGATGCAGGAATTGGCCCTCGCGCTCATGCACCAGCCCGTCGGCCTTGGCGATGTGGAACAGCCCGTCGAGTATGTCCTCCAGCATCAGGCAATTCGAATGGCCCGAACCGCAAAGCTGTGCCATCCGCTCGGCATAGGTCTCGAAGCCGGCAATGTCGCGCTTGGCCAAATCGTAGAGCCGCGCCACATTGCGCCTCTGTTCCTTCGGCACCTCGAATATTTCCTGGAAGGCGCGCACCTCGTCTTGCGTGACGATGCCGTCGGCCTTGGCCATCTTGGCCGACAGCGCGATCATCGCCACCGAGAAGGCGACGCGCCGGCGCAAGTCGGCATCGCCGGAGAAAACCGTGCGCACGGCTTCGACCACTTCGGCGACGCCTGACGACGCTGAAGATGAAACGCGTGTGACGAAGTCGCCGAGGCGGTCCCAAATCGACATGACGGCTTCATAGGGCCAACCGCCCATCGCTATCAAGCCAAGACAGTGCCGCAGGGGCTGGCCCAATCGATTTGGCGGAATGCCTGAGGCGGCTGGCGCTAGTGCTCACCCATGGAAAATCCGCAAACGGCAGTTGCGGCGCGCAAACGATGAGCCCGGCGATTCGCCTTGGTATCGTCATTTCGGCGGCATGTGAGGGGGCGAGGCAGTACTTTTCGCGTTGCGGTTACCAGCGTCGTCGCGCTCGGCCGCAAGGCGCGGGTCTCGTAAGCAAAAGAAAGGCCGGCGTGTGAGGCCGGCCTTTCCTGGTTTGTGAGATTGACTACTGCGCCGGGGCAGCCGGCGCAGGAGCAGGTGCCGGAGCCGGCTCGGCAGGCTTGTTTGCGTCAGGAGCAGCCGGCTTCATCGTCTGGTCGGATGCCGGCGGGTTGGTGCTCTGCGTCGTGGTGGTATCGGTGCCGCTGTCGCTGCAGGCTGCAACGCCAAGCAAGGCAAGCGCCGAAACCGACGCAAGAATGAGTTTCTTCATGATATCTCTCCTCTAATCACGCCTCCGTTACCGGCGACGGTCCAGGACACAATGCATCAGGCCATGATGAGTTTCGTAACGTTGCGTTTCCGCATGTAACATCAAGCGCTTGGCCGTTGCCGGACAACGCGTTGAGCACTAACAGGATGCATGGATGAAAATGCCGGAGGCGCTGCCATGACCGCAAAATGGGATTTCTGGATCGACCGCGGCGGCACCTTCACCGACGTCATCGGTCGAGGCCCGGAAGGCGGACTGCATCCAAGGAAACTCCTTTCGGAAAATCCGGAAGCCTATGCCGACGCCGCCATCCAAGGCATTCGCGAACTGCTCGGCGTCCAGCCCGGCGCTCCAATCCCCTCCGCTCTGATCGGCGATGTCAAAATGGGCACCACGGTCGCCACCAATGCGCTCCTCGAGCGCAAGGGCGACCGGGTGCTGCTGCTCATCACCAAAGGCTTTCGCGACGCGCTGCGGATTGCCTATCAAGCCAGGCCCGATATCTTTGCCAAGCAGATCATCCTTCCCGAACAGCTCTACGAGCGTGTCATCGAAGTCGATGAGCGCGTGCGCGCCGACGGCTGTGTCGAACGCCTGCTCGACGTCGCTTCCGTGCGCCTGGCCATCAAACAGGCCAAGGCTGACGGCATCGATGCGGTCGCGATCGTCTTCATGCATGCCTGGAAACATCCCGATCACGAAAGAGCAGTTGCGAAGGTCTGCAGAAAACTCGGGTTTTCGCAGGTCTCGGTCAGTCACAAGGTTTCGCCGCTGATCAAGCTGGTCGGCCGCGGCGACACCACGGTGGTCGACGCCTATCTGTCGCCGATCCTGGCAAGGTATGTGCAAAGGGTTGGTCGAGAGCTCGGCGTTTTCTCCCCCCTCGAGGGGGAGATGTCGGCGAAGCCGACAGAGGGGGTCATCTCAGAAGGGACCGCCACAACGTCGAATCCGGTCGATCCGACGCCACCCGGCGGCTTCGCCGCCACCCTCCCCTCAAGGGGGAGGGAAACACCCCGCCTCATGTTCATGATGTCGTCGGGCGGCCTCACCGCCGCCGATATGTTCCAGGGTAAGGATGCGCTGTTGTCCGGGCCGGCCGGCGGCGTCGTCGGCATGGTCGAGACCGCAAAGCTCGCCGGTTTCGGCAAGGTCATCGGCTTCGATATGGGCGGTACTTCGACCGATGTCGCCCACTATGATGGCGATTACGAGCGCACCTTCGACACCGAGGTCGCCGGCGTGCGTATCCGCGCGCCGATGATGCGCATCCATACGGTCGCCGCCGGCGGCGGCTCGATCCTGCATTACGAGGCCGGCCGCTTTCGCGCCGGGCCGGATTCGGCCGGCGCCAATCCCGGCCCGGCCGCCTACCGGCGCGGCGGTCCGCTGGCCGTCACCGACGCCAACGTCATGCTGGGCAAACTGCAGCCCGAGTTCTTCCCGGCCATTTTTGGACCGGGCCAGGACGAACCGCTCGACGTGCAGACGGTTCGCGAAAAATTCACCGCACTTGCCGCCGAAATCGGCGACGGCCGCCCAGCGGAAGCCGTTGCCGAAGGGTTCGTCACCATCGCCGTCGAAAACATGGCCAATGCCATCAAGAAGATTTCCGTGCAGCGCGGCTACGACGTCACCGAATACCTCCTGAACTGTTTCGGCGGCGCCGGCGGCCAGCATGCTTGCCTGGTCGCCGATGCGCTCGGCATGGAGGCGGTGATGATCCATCCCTTCTCCGGCCTGCTTTCGGCCTATGGCATCGGCCTGTCCTCAGTGTTTGCGTCACGTCAGCAGGCGCTGCTGAAGCCGCTGGTGGACGACTCCAGGGCGACGATCGATGAGATCATCGCAACGCTGCGCAAAGCCGTCATCGACGAACTCGCCGCGCAAGGCATCACCGAAGACGCGGTCGCCGCGAAGCCGGTGCTGCAGATCCGCTATGACGGCACCGATACAGCACTGCCCGTGAATTTCGAGCACGGTTCGATCGCACAGGCCAAGGCGGACTTTGAAACAGCGCACAAGGCGCAGTTCGGTTTCGTCTATGACGACAAGCCGATGATCGTCGAATCGGTCGGCATAGAAGGCACCGATACCGGCGGCACCGGCCGCGACGAAAGCGATTCAGTTGTTGAAGACGTGGCCGCAAGTCCTTCCGGGACTCGGAAAATCTTCGTCGATGGCGCATGGCGCGATGCCGGCATCTTCCCTCGTCAAACGCTGAAGCCCGGTAACAAGACCGTCGGCCCCGCTTTGATCATCGAGCCGAACCAGACCATCGTCGTCGAGCCGGGCTGGCAGGCCGAGATCACCGCCAAGAACCACGTACTGATGCGCCGCATCGAGAAAAAGCGCCGGCAGGCTGCACTCGGCACCGAAGCCGATCCGGTGATGCTGGAGGTTTTCAACAACCTGTTCATGTCGATCGCCGAGCAGATGGGCGTGACGCTGCAGAACACCGCCTACTCGGTCAACATCAAGGAGCGGCTCGATTTCTCCTGTGCCGTTTTCGATCGGAATGGCGCGCTGGTCGCCAACGCGCCGCACATGCCGGTGCATCTCGGTTCCATGGACCGCTCGGTGGAAACCATCATCCGGCTGAACTCCGGCGATATTCACCCCGGCGACGTCTTTGCGCTGAATGCCCCTTACAATGGCGGCACGCATCTGCCTGATATCACAGTGGTAACGCCGGTGTTTTCCCTCCCCCTTGAGGGGAGGGTGGCCGCGGAGCGGCCGGGTGGGGTCGCTGGGGCAGTGCTCGACGTTCCGGCGGTGCCTTCTGAGGAGACCCCCACCGCCGCCTTCGGCGGCACCTCCCCCTCAAGGGGGGAGGAGATCCTCTTCTACGTCGCCTCGCGCGGCCACCATGCCGACATCGGCGGCACGGCGCCCGGCTCGATGACGCCGCTCGCCACCACCGTCGACGAGGAAGGCGTGCTGTTCGACAATTTCCGCATTGTCGATCGCGGCCGGTTCCGCGAAAAGGAACTGGAAACGCTGCTCACCGACCACCCCTACCCGGCACGCAATCCGCACCAGAACATCGCCGACCTCAAGGCGCAGATCGCCGCCAACGAAAAGGGCGTCGCCGAGCTGCGCAAGATGGTCGCGCATTTCGGCCTCGACGTGGTCGAAGCCTATATGGGGCATGTTCAGGACAACGCCGCCGAAAGCGTGCGCCGCGTGCTGGAGCGGCTGCCCGACCGTTCCGAATACGAATATCCGACCGACACCGGCCAGGTGATCAAGGTAAAAATCACTATCGACCGGCAGAAGCGCGAAGCCACCGTCGACTTCACCGGCACGTCGCCGGTCATGAAGAACAATTTCAACGCCCCCGAGCCGGTCGCCCGTGCCGCGGTGCTTTATGCCTTCCGCGTCATGGTCGAAGACAACATCCCGATGAATGCCGGATGTCTGCGGCCGATCAACATCATCGTCCCCGACGGCTCAATGCTGAAGCCCGTCTATCCCGCGGCAGTCGTCGCCGGTAATGTCGAGACTTCGCAGCACGTCACCAACGCGCTGTTCGGCGCGATGGGGGCGATGGCCAATGCGCAAGGCACGATGAACAATCTCACCTTCGGCAACAAGCAGTACCAGTATTACGAGACGATCTGCTCGGGCTCGCCGGCCGGCCGGATGAACAATGGCCGTGGTTTTGCCGGCACCTCCGGCGTCCACACCCATATGACCAATTCGCGCCTCACCGATCCGGAAGTGCTGGAACTGCGTTTCCCGGTATTGCTCGAGGATTTCCATATCCGCGAAGGCTCCGGCGGCAAAGGCAAATGGAGCGCCGGCGACGGCACCAAGCGCACCATCCGCTTCCTCGAAAAGATGGAATGCGCGATCCTGTCTTCGCATCGCAACCGCCCGCCGCAGGGACTGGACGGAGGCGGCGACGGCGAGGCCGGTTCGACCAAGGTCCGCCGCAAGGATGGCGCGATCGAGGCGCTGAAAGCTTGCGACCAGACGGTTCTCGACGCCGGCGACGCCGTCATCGTGACGACGCCCACCCCGGGCGGATTTGGCAAGGCATAAAGAGCCTGTCACCGGCCTGTCATGACCCTGCGCTACCCGCTTGCGGCAAAGCAAACGGGGATTCGCCTTGCCATGACGGACATTTCTGGGGAATTGGTTTTTCGCCGCGGCAAGGAAGTTGGCAAAGCCGTCTACCAGAACCGCCCGCTGTCGAAGGCCGGCCTTTCCGAACGGCTCTTTGCCTTTCTGTTCTCCGGGCTCGTCTATCCGCAGATATGGGAAGACCCCGAGGTCGACATGGATGCGATGCAGCTCGGCAAGGGCCACCGCATCGTCACCATCGCGTCGGGCGGCTGCAACATTCTTGCCTATCTCACCCGCTCGCCGGGAAGGATCGACGCCGTCGACCTCAACGCTGCCCATATCGCGCTGAACCGCATGAAGCTCGAAGCGGTGCGTCACCTGCCGTCGCAGGGCGACCTGTTCCGTTTCTTCGGAGCGACTGAGACCCGGCACAATTCGCAAGCCTACGACCGCTTCATCGCACCGCATCTCGACCCGGTCAGCCGTCATTATTGGGAGCGCCGCAACTGGCGCGGCCGTCGCCGCATCGCTGTCTTCGACCGCAATTTCTACCAGACCGGCCTGCTCGGCCTGTTCATCGCCATGGGCCACCGCACCGCCAAGTTCTTCGGCGTTGATCCGGCCGGCATCATGAATGCCAAAACCATCGCCGATCAGCGCCGCTTCTTCGAGGAGGAATTGGCGCCGGTCTTCGAAAAGCCGCTGCTGAAATGGGCGACCTCGCGAAAAGCCTCGCTGTTCGGCCTCGGCATTCCGCCTGCCCAGTACGATTCGCTGATCACCTCGGGTGACGGCACCATGGCCAGCGTTCTAAAAGCCCGGCTGGAAAAGCTCGCCTGCGATTTTCCGCTGAAGAGCAACTACTTCGCTTGGCAGGCCTTCGCCCGCCGCTATCCCAATCCGGGCGAGGCCGCCCTGCCCGCCTATCTCGAAAAGCGCAACTACAAGACGATCCGCAACAATGTCGACCGCGTCGCCGTCCACCACGCCAATCTGGTCGAGTTCCTTGCCGGCAAGGATGCCGGTTCGGTGGACCGCTTCGTGCTGCTCGACGCACAGGACTGGATGACTGACGACCAGCTTAACGGGTTGTGGGCCGAGATCACCCGAACCGCCTCCACTGGTGCCCGCGTCATCTTCCGCACCGCCGCTGAACCCAGCCTGCTGCCCGGCCGCGTCTCGAATTCGCTGCTCGACCAGTGGCGCTACGAGAACGACGCCTCGCGCGAGTTTTCGGCCCGCGACCGCTCGGCCATCTATGGCGGCTTCCATCTCTATGTGAAGCAGGGCGCATGAGCACGACCGAGGTGCCGGCCAGCCATGCCGAGCTGATGGACGGCGTCTACCGCTGGCAGCGTCATATCTACGACCTGACCCGCAAATACTACTTGCTCGGCCGCGACCGGCTTATCGCCGGGCTGGATGTGCCGGCCGGCGGCACGGTGCTCGAGCTTGGCTGCGGCACCGGTCGCAACATCATCCTCGCCGCCCGCCGCTATCCCGGCGCGCGCTTCTTCGGCTTGGATATTTCGGCCGAGATGCTGGAGACGGCCGCTTTCGCCCTTGCCCGCGAAGGCCTCTCCGGCCGCGTCATGCTGGCGCGCGGCGACGCCACTGATTTCGACGCCAAAGCGCTGTTCGGCGTCGAGAATTTCGACCGGATATTCGTGTCCTATTCGTTGTCGATGATCCCCGGTTGGGAGAAGACGGTGTCTGCAGCAGTTGCAGCCCTGTCACCTGGCGGCTCGCTGCACGTCGTCGATTTCGGCCAGCAGGAAACCCTGCCCGGCTGGTTCCGCGCGCTGCTGCGCGGCTGGTTGAGGAAATTCCATGTCGAGCCGCGTGAATCGCTGCGTGCGGTTCTGGATTCGGAATCTGCAAGAACCCGTGCAAGCCTCCGTTTCCAAACGCTTTATCGCGGCTATGCGTGGCTCGCTGTGGTCGGCCCCCGCAAATAGCGTGGGACCTGTTTGAGATGCGGCACCCTCGGTGCAGCGCCCCTCAGTGCAGCACCTTGACCAGCGCCGCTACCATCGCCTGCGGCCGGTAGCCGAGCCTGGCCGGCGTCAGGCCGAGCCGCACCACGACCAGTTGCTCCGAGGGGACGATGGCGACCGTTTGCCCGTCATGCCCCTCCATCCAGTAGGTGTCCTTGGGCAGACCCGCGGCAACGCCGGCGCCGGGGCTTTCCTCATCCCCCGGCCCTTCGATCCACAGCTGCCCCTTGCCATAGATTTTCGAGGCAGTTGCTGGTTCCCGCATCCAGTCGACGAAGCCGGCGGGCAGGATATCCTTGCCGTTCCAGACGCCGCCCTGCAGCAGGAACTGGCCGAAGCGCGCCCAGTCGCGTGCCGTGGCGTAGAGATAGGACGAGCCGACGAAGGTGCCGTGCGCGTCGGCCTCCATGACTGCGCTGCGCATGCCGAGCGGATCGAACAGCGCGGTCGTCGGCCAGGCCAGTGCCTTGTCCTTGTCGCCGATCGCGTCCTGCCAAAGCCTTGACAGCATCACCGCGGTGCCGCTCGAATAGGAAAACACCTTGCCGACCTCGCCGGTCAGCGGCTTGGATTCGGCAAAGCCCGCCATGTCCGGTTCGAGATAGAGCATCCGCGTCACATCGGCGACGTCGCCATAATCCTCGTTGAATTCCAGCGCGCTCGACATCGCCATCATGTCGGCGAGGCTGATCACGGCGCGGCCATCTGCTTGCCAGGGTCCGAACAGGCCCTGGTTGGTCATCGCCAATTTGCCGTCCTTCACCAGCGTGCCGACGATCGCCGCATTCACCGTCTTGGTCATCGACCAGCCCAATAGCGGCGTCTTTTCGGAAAAGCCGTCGCCATAGCGCTCTGCGACGATGCGGCCGTTCTTGACCACCACCACCGCACGCATGCCGGCGCCGGTCAACGCCGGATCGTCGAGGATTGCCGTGACCTCGGGATCCTGCGAGACATCGACCTTGTCGCCCTCCGGCCAGATCGCATCCGGCAGCGGCGCCGGCGTCGGTGCAGCTCCCGCGATGTGCTTGGCGGCGGCAATATCGCCGTCGGGAACCGAGGCGCAGCCGAGCCCGTCGCGGACGACCGCGACACTCTTGCCGAGCACGCCGAACAGACCCGCCGAAACCGTTCCCTTCTCCTTGTCCACCGACACTCTCATCAGCTTCAGCAGCGGATGACCCGGCGCCTGCACATCGACGGCGAGCACGTCGTCGGCGTCTCGTCTTGCGATGAAGACGTTCGAACAGACGATCTTGGCCGAATAGCCGGAACCGACGCGGATCAGTTCCGGCGGCGCGAAATACAGCCAGCCGGCGAGTGTCGCGGCGGCCAGCACAGCCAGGCCCAGCAGCCATTTGACGAACTTCAGAAGGATCTGCATTTTCGAACTCCCCCTGAGCGCTCGATCTATGTCATCGATTTGCCGCCATTGTTTCGGCAAAATCGCGGCTCTTGTCGAGCGTCGTCAACCGAATATCAACCATGATCGGCGATCACGAGAGAGAACCGGGCGATCCTGTGGGGTGACCGTCCGGCGGGGCTTGAATGCATGCGTCCCAAACTGCACAGCGGTTTTGGGAATGCATGAAACGAAGATCCAGGTGCGTGGCGTAAGTCGGTTTCAAACGCGCCGCACCCGGTCGAGGGGCCACCCGCAGAAAGACCCATCAGCGGCCGGCTGAAACCGGCTCAGGAAGTAGCGATGCGCCGTTTCGCGGTCCTCATCACGCTGACGCTGCTTGGCGCCTGCTCGACGGTCGAGGATCTGACGCCATCGCTGTCGTCCAGCGCCCCTACGGTTGCGGTACGCGCCCCCCGTTTCGCCGACTCCGACCCGCATGAATGGCACAGCGGCACACCGTGGAACTATGCCGTCCACGGCACGGACGTCTCCAAATACCAGACCTCGATCGACTGGCCGGCGGCCAGGGCCAGCGGCATCTCTTTCGCCTTCATCAAGGCAACCGAAGGCGGAGACCGGTTCGATGAAGCTTTCAACGAGCATTGGAGCCGCACGAAAGCCTCGGGGATTCCCCGCGCCGCCTATCATTTCTTCTATTTTTGTACGCCCGCCGCGACCCAGGCGCGCTGGTTCATCCAGAACGTCCCCAAAGACGGCTCGGCGATGCCGCCGGTCCTCGACATGGAATGGAACCCGAAATCGCCGACCTGCAAGCTGCGGCCCGATGCCGCCACGGTGCGCAGCGAGATGAGCACATTCCTCGAAATCGTTGAAAAACACTATGGCAAGAAGCCGATCATCTACACGTCGGTCGACTTCTTCGAAGATAATGGTTTGTCGGGTTTCCGCGGCTACCCCTACTGGCTGCGCTCCGTCGCCGGGCACCCGCGCCAGAGATACGGCAGCCATCCCTTCACCTTCTGGCAGTATACCGGAACGGGTGTCGTGCCGGGCATGGCCGGAAACGCCGACATCAACATCTTCAACGGCACCGAAGCCGCCTGGAAGAAGTGGTTGCGGCAGAACACCCGTTGACACCGGGCCTGCCGCCTGCTTTTCGACACGGCCAATGACGAATGCCTGCAACCGCCGGTAATCTTCTCGGAAGGATGGCGATGCGATTGCGCTTTGGAACTCTCGCGGCGCTGCTCCTGACCGCCTCGCCGGCCACGGCACAGCAATGTGGCGGCGATTTCGAGGCATGGAAGCAGGGCGTGGCGGCGGAGGCCCGGGCGGCCGGCGTCGGCACTGCCGGCCTCGATGCGCTGGAAAGCGCCACCCTCGATGAAAAGGCGTTGGCACGCGACCGCGCCCAGGGTGTCTTCACCCAGACCTTCATCGAATTCTCGAACCGCATGATCTCGTCCCATCGGCTGAAGCAAGGTGCGGCCAATCTGCAAAAATATGCCGAGATCTTTGCCCGCGCCGATCGCGAATTCGGCGTGCAGGCGCCGGTCATTGCCGCCTTCTGGGCTCTGGAAACCGATTTTGGCGCCGTGCAAGGCGATTTTCATACACTGAACGCGCTGGTGACGCTCTCGCATGACTGCCGCCGCCCCCAGCTGTTCCGGCCGCAGATCCTCCCGCTGCTGACCTTGATCGATCGCGGCGTCGTGCCGGCCGATGTGACCGGTGCCTGGGCCGGCGAGATTGGCCAGACGCAGATGTTGCCTTCCGACTATCTCGGTCACGGCGTCGACGGCGACGGCGACGGTCTGGTCGACCTGCGCGGCAGCGCGCCTGATGTGATCATGAGCACGGCCAGCAAGATCCAGTCGCGCGGCTGGAAGCGCGATCAGCCCTGGATCGAGGAAGTCCGTGTGCCCGACGACTTGCCGTGGGAGCAGACGGGGCGCACCAACAAGCTGCCGTTGACGCAATGGACCCAGTGGGGCGTTACTAGGCCAGACGGCACGCCGCTTCTCGACAACGGCCTGAAGGCCGGCCTGGCGCTGCCCATGGGTCGCAAGGGGCCAGCCTTCCTGACCTACGACAATTTCGACGTGTATCTCGAATGGAACCAGTCCTTCACCTATGCCCTGACCGCGGCAAATCTTGCCGCCCGGCTGGGGGGGGCGCCGCGATTCGATCCGCGCAACCCCGAACCCGGCCTCGACGGCGACCAGATGAAGGCGCTACAGACCAAGCTCGAAGCGAAAGGCTATGATGTCGGTACCGTCGACGGCATCCTGGGCACCAACACCCGCGAAGCCATCCGCAAGGAGCAGATGCGTCTGGGACTGCCGGTCGACGGCTGGCCGACTCCGGAGCTGCTGGCGAAGCTGTAAAATTGCAAGTATGACTTCTGCAGCTTGTTGGCAGCAAGCATGTGGAAGTCAGGTATGAGCCTCTACGACCCAAAGAATACCTACACGCCCAGCCTTACCTCGCCGCGACCGTGGGGTGGCATAGAGGCTTTCTACGTCTCACTCACCAAAGACGCCTTCGACCAACAACCGATGGTCGATCTCATTCGCCACATCCGGTCTGCTTATGCGGCGAACAGATTCTACGCATTTACGTCGATGCATACGCTAGTTGTCAGCGTCAACAATCCGATCGAATTCAATCGGGACAACCTGCGAATTGACTATCAAGCTTCCCGCGACACTTGGGAATTCAACTATTTATCAAACCCTTTCAAACCGGCTGAATTCGTCAGGCGTTACCCTGCCCCGCTTGGAATCGAGAAATTCGACGGTTTCGTAAAGATGATCGGGTGGTAGATCCGCATCACATCACCGCCTGGCAAGCAGGAAATCGATAAAGGCTCGCAGCGGGGCCGGAACCTGCCGGGAACTCGCGTGGTATAGATAAAAACCCGGAAATCTCGGCGACCAGGCTTCGAGAAAGCGAATTAGCTTTCCCGCTTCGATCCACGGCCGGACCTGGTATTCCAGCATGTACGCCACGCCGACCCCATCCAGAACCGCCCCGATCATCAGTTCCGTATCATTGACCGTCAGGCCGCCGCTGACAGCCACTTCCAAGGCACGTTGGCCCCGGGCGAACTCCCAGCGGTAGAGATTGCCGCCGCTCGGCCACTGGAAATTGATGCACTGGTGCTGATGCAGGTCCGCGGGGTGACGGGGTATCGGGTGATGCTCCAGATAGCTCGGCGCGGCCACTGCGGCCATCTCGAGCTCCTCGCTGAGCTTCACCGCTACCATGTCCTTGTGCAGCCGCTCGCCCAATCTGATTCCGGCATCGAAGCGGCCCTCGACGATGTCGGTGAGCATGTCTTCAACGATGATCGTGAGGGCGATGTCGGGATAGGCGCGGCGGAAATCGCCGAGGATCGGCGCGATGAAACGCGTGGCGGCGATGCGCGGAACATTGATGCGCAGCGAGCCTGCCGGCCGACCGCGGGATGCATGAGCGTCCGCAACAGCCCCTTCCAGTTCGCTGAACGCCGGTGCGATGCGGGCAAATAGCTTCTCGCCCTCAGCAGTCGGCGACATGCTGCGCGTGGTGCGGTTGAGCAAGCGGACACCGAGACGCTCTTCCAGCCCGCGTATCGTCTGGCTGAGCGCCGGAGGCGAAATCCTGAGCTTGGCCGCGGCGCGGACAAAGCTGCCCTCTTCGACGATTGTTGCAAATGCCCTGAGTTCGGAAAACTCGGTTCCTCGCATTATGTATCCCAGACTTAACAAGTCAGTTAGATAATAGGCTATTCTCTGAGCAATAGCATGTCCTTAGCTTTCCCTGGAACGCCGCTCGATCGAGGCGGCCGCAGCCAGACGGAAGGAACAGCCATGCATCGTCCACTTGAGGGCAAAACCGCACTTGTGACCGGCAGTTCGCGCGGCATCGGACGCGCCATCGCGGAGGGGCTCGCGGCCAAGGGTGCGGCCGTGGTCGTCAACTATGTCGGCAACGAGAAAGCCGCCTGGGAAGTGGTTGCCTCCATTGAAGGGAATGGCGGAAAAGCCGTCGCCGTCCAGGCGGATGTCTCCAGCATCCCCGACATTCGCAGGCTGTTCGATGAAAGCGAAAGGCAGGTGGGGGCGATCGACATCGTCGTCGCCAATGTCGGCGTCGCCGTCATAAAGCCGCTCGTCGAGGCCACCGAGGCGGACTTCGATCATGTCTTCGGCGCCAATGCCAAAGGCACCTTCTTCACGCTTCAGGAAGCGGCGCGCCGCGTGCGTGACGGTGGCCGCATCATCGCTGTCTCCACCGGCGGAACCAGAATGTTTTTCACGCAGACGGCGCTTTATCTCGGCAGCAAGGGAGCCGTCGAGCAGTTCGTTCGCGTCCTCCCGCGCGAACTTGGCCCGCGCGCCGTTACCGTCAATGCGCTTTCACCAGGCTTCACCGACACCGACCTACTGCCCGAGCGGGACCGCGCGATCGCCGCCGGCATGTCGCCCTTCGGCAGGATCGGAGCACCGCGCGACGTCGCCGATGTCGCGGTTTTCCTCGCCTCCGACGAGGCGCGCTGGCTGACCGGCGAGAATATCCAGGCCGGCGGCGGCGTGGCCTGAATGGTGAATGGTGAATGGTGAATGGTGAATGGTGAATGGTGAATGGTGAATGGTGAATGGTGAATGGTGAATGGTGAATGGTGAATGGTGAATGGTGACAATTCACCGAAGCCGGACGGAACGCAAGAACTACTTCTATTCACTATTCACTATTCACTATTCACTATTCACTATTCACTATTCACTACTCCACCATTAACTAATCCGCCATGGTCTCCAGGCTGGCAAACCCCTGCGGCGCATCGCCTTCGTCGAACGGCGTCGCCACCTCGACGAAGGTGTCGGGATAGAACCCGTTGAACCGTGTCCTGAGCGACAGCGAATAGGCGCCGATATGGCCGATCTCGATCCAGTCGCCGGTATCGACAGTTTCCGGCAACCAGAACGGCCGCGACAATATGTCGACGGAATCGCAAGTCGCGCCGCAGACCTTGAACGGCACGATGGTCTTCTCCACGCCATTGCGCGAGCGGATCGCCGGATCGGGGATGAAGCGTGCCGGCAGCGTGATCTTGCCGGTCCATGAATCCGACAGCGACGCCCAGATGCCGTCATTGATGTAGAGCCTTTTGCCCTTGCGCAGCAGCACGCGCACGATCAGCGACAGGCAGCGCGCCACGATCACCCGGCCGGGCTCGGCCACCAGCGGCATCTGGTCGAACTGGTATTCCCTAAGGTCGCCCGATAGCCGCGACATGATCTGACCGAGCGACGGCATTTCCGGCTTGCGGCTGTTCGGATCATGGCCGTATTCGGCCGGAAACCCGCCGCCGACATCCAGCCCGGCAATGTCGAAGCCGACGCGGTTGCGCACCCAGTCGGCGGAGGCCAGCGCCCGCTCATAGGTGTCGGGATCCTCGATCTGGCTGCCGACATGGAAGCACAGCCCGACCTTGTAGCCCGTCCGGTTCAGCCGCTCGGCCAGTTCGACCGCATTGGCCGGTCCGGCGCCGAACTTCTTCGACAGCTCGTACGCCGCCGATCCCTTCGTCTGGATGCGCACGAACACGGTGATGGCGCCCGGATCGATGTCGAGCGCCCGCACCACCCTGGTCAGCTTGGTGATCTCGTCCTCATGGTCGAGCGAAATGACGCGGATGGCGTATTTTTCCAGCGCCAGCCTGATGTCCGACTGCGCCTTCACGGGGTGCATGTAGAGCATCTCGGCGTCCGGCGAGACGGCACGCACGGCGGCGAATTCGCCGGGCGAGGCCACGTCGAAGGCAGTGACCCCGGCCTCGACCAGGGCGTTGAGCACGATGTGCTCGCCATTTGTCTTGACCGCATAAGCGGTCTTGCCGGGAAACATGCCCATGAACTGTTTGGCGTCCGCCTTCAGCACCTGCGGCCGGAAGCAGTAGACCGGATCGTCCGGGCGAAGTGCCAGCGCTGCCTCGCGGGCATTTTCGAATCGCTGCATGGACGAATCCCTTGACTGAGGCTGCGCACAATTAATCCAAGCTAGCGGCTAATGAAAACAATTCTATGTCTCGCAGCCCTGGCTTCGCGGCGCTACGCCGGTTCTGTACGCCGGTTACGAGAGAGCTCGGCCATCGCTCAGGTTTCGGGTGGCCCTTGCCGCCGGACCGGGTATGCGTGAACAGATGCCTGAAGAGCAAGGCATCTCGTCTGGGAGGACGACCAATGGCGATAACTGCCACCACCGCCACGGCACGCGGCCCGATGGTACTCAAAGACTGGGCGCAGCTTCTGCTGCTCGGCGCCATCTGGGGCGGTTCGTTCTTCTTTGCCCGTATTGCGGTATCGGAACTTCCTCCGCTGGTGCTGGTGCTGTTTCGCGTCACCATCGCGGCGATCGCGTTGCAGCTCTATCTTGCGGTTCACGGCCCGTCCTTTCGCCTCGCCTTGCCGCATGCCGGCCTGTTGTTCCTGCTGGCGCTCGCCAACAACGTCATCCCTTTCTCGCTGATCTTTGCCGGCCAGACCGAGCTTGGCGCCGGTGTCGCCTCGGTGCTTAATTCGACCACGCCGTTCTGGACGCTGATCCTCGCCAACGCGCTGACCAGTGACGAAAAACTGTCCTGGAACAAGCTTGCCGGCATCGCGCTCGGCATAGCCGGCACCGCGGTGATGATCGGTCCCGGGCTGATTGCCGGGCTCGGCGGGCCGGTCTGGGCGAAATTCGCGCTGATCGGAGCGTCGGTATCCTATGCGGTTGCCCTGATGATTGCCCGCCGCTTCAAGGGTGTGCCGTCACCGGTCATTGCCGCCGGACAATTGACCTGCTCGACCATCATCATGATCCCGGTCGTTCTGTTCACCTATGACGCTGCCAATCTGTTTTCGGCTTCGCCGCCGGTATGGGCGGCGGTGCTGGCGCTGGCGCTGCTGTCGACCGCCTTCGCCTATATCCTGTATTTCAACCTCGTCGCCTCGGCCGGCGCCACCAACGCCTCGCTGGTCACGCTCATCGTGCCGGCCAGTGCCATCCTGCTCGGCTTCCTGTTCCTGGGCGAGCGGCTCGAACTGTTCGAACTCGGCGGCATGGCGCTGATCGCGTTCGGCCTCGTCACCATTGATGGGCGCCTGTTCGGCCGACGCTAGAACGCCGCGCCTGATTGCGTCGCCCCGAAAAGCGATTCCAATTCGGGGCTGGGTAGCGCTGCCATGCCACGGCTTCGCCACAAATTATTCACAGGTCCAAGGCCGGCTTTTGACCAAGAGTTTCAATACCTAACGGCAAACAGCAGGTCGAAAATTCCACAATTTCGTCGCATTGCAGCAAAGTTTCTGCTTGCCTGTGGCACAAATGACCCTAGACTCTCGCCATAGCTCTTAAGAGGAGGCTATGACATGGGACTGACGAGGCCAATCAACGCTTTGATGATTTGTGCTGCGTTTGCATTCATCGGCGCCCTCATTATGGGCGTCCTTCCATAAGGCCGCTGAGCGGCGGAAGACCAGCACCGAATATTACAAACCATTGAAAAGGCCGGGCATTTTGCCCGGCCTTTTGCATTTCCCCAACCTTTTGCATTTCAGAGGACTCGCCTGCCCCTAGGCCGCGGCAGATCCCGCTGCCTCGACTTCGTGCGATCTGATGCCGATCATGTGGCAGATGGCAAAGACCAGATCGGCCCGGTTCATCGTATAGAAGTGGAAATCGCCAACGCCACGCTCGACAAGGTCGAGCACCTGCTCGGCGGCCACGGCCGACGCCACCAGCGCATGCGTTTGCGGGTCGTTCTGCAGCCCATCGAAGCGCTCGGCCAGCCATGCCGGCACCAAAGCGCCGCAACGCGCCGAGAAGTTGGCGACCTGGGTGAAGTTGTGCACCGGCAATATGCCCGGTACGATCGGTATATAGATGCCGGCCCGCCGTGCCCGTTCGACATAGCGCTCATAGAGATCGTTGTCGAAGAAGAACTGGGTGATCGCCCGCGTCGCGCCATTGTCGGCCTTGCGCTTCAGCATGTCGAAGTCGGTTGCGAAATCCGGGCTTTCCGGATGCTTTTCCGGGTAGGCCGAGACCGATATGTCGAAATCGCCGGCGCCCTTCAGCGCATCAACCAGCTCGGCGCCATTGGCATAGCCGTCCGGATGCGGCCGGTAGGCCGCGCCGACGCCCTCGGCCGGATCGCCGCGCAGCGCGACGAAACGCTTGACGCCCATATCGGCGAATTCCCGGATCACCGCGTCGACCTCGTGACGCGCCGCGTCGACACAAGTCATATGCGCCGCCGGCGTCAGTGTCGTTTCGTTGAGGATGCGCTTGACGGTGCGGGCCGTGCGCTCGCGGGTCGAACCACCGGCACCATAAGTGACCGAAACGAATTTCGGCTTGAGCGGCTCCAGCCGGGTGACTGTGTCCCACAGCCTTGCCTCCATCTCGTCGTTCTTCGGCGGAAAGAACTCGAATGAAACCCTGACCTTGTCGCCAATGTCGGGGCGGCGGGAGAAGCGGAACTGGTTCATCAGGCGGTTTCCCCTATCGGATACGCAGTGGCCGGTTGTCTGTCGTTGGAAGGCTCGGCGATCAGCATGCGTCGATCGCGGCCGAGCCAGAGTTTTACGGTGAGCTTGGCCTCGTTGCCGCCGCGCGGCTCGAATTCCTGGCTGTCCTCGAGGTCGAGGCCGGCTTCGGAAAACCAGTCGGCAATTTGCCGGTCGGAAAAGCCGAGGCGCATATGCGCGTGCTCGTCGCGTAAAAACTCCAGCGTGTGCGGCGCGAAATCGACGATCACCAGCCGGCCGGCCGGGCGCAACAGCCGCGCCGCCTCGCGAATGGCGCGAGCTGGATCGTCGAGATAATGCAGCACTTGGTGGATGGTGACGAGATCGAAGGCGTCGCGCTCGACCGGCGGCGCGAAAATATCGCCCTGCCGCACCTGCGCATTCGAAACGCCGGCCTTGTCGAGATTGGCGCGCGCCACCGTCAGCATTTCGCGCGACATGTCGATGCCGACACCGCGCCGATAGAGCGGCGAAAAGATCTCGAGCAGCCGTCCGGTGCCGGTGCCGAGATCGAGCATCGACTGGAACGGTCGCTTGCCGACGAGCTTGACGAGTGCTGCTTCGACGGCGCGGTCCGGCACATGCAGCGACCGGATATGGTCCCAGCTTGCGGCGTTTACCGAGAAATATTCGGCAGCCCGGTCCTGCCGCTTGCGCTTGACCGCGGCCAGCCGTTCGAGATCACGCTCGACCTGCGGATCGGCGCCGCGGATGCCGGAGACCAGCCTGAGTACGAAATCGCGCGACGCGTCGGAATCCGAAAGCCGGAAGAAGGCCCACGACCCCTCCTGATAGCGGCCGATCAGCCCGGCCTCCAGCAGCAATTTCAAATGCCGCGAGACGCGCGGCTGCGACTGGCCGAGGATTTCGGTGAGATCGGAAACGGTAAGATCGCCGCGCGACAGCAGCGCCAATATGCGCAGCCGGCTGGATTCGGCCGCCGCCTTCAATGTATCTACCATCGTGTCGAGAGCGACATGCATGCGAGCATTCTCTTTGAAAAGATATAAACATATGTTTATGTCGATTTTGATAGCCTTGCAAGCGCTATGTCGCTTCCGGACAAGAAAATGACGCATGCGTGGCGGATCGCGCAAAGCCGGAAGCATGATCGGGGCGAGAACCATGTTCGAAACGCGTAGCGGCGAAAAGCTTCTGAAGACCGACCCGGCAACGATGCCGCCGGATGGCCATGTCGTCTTCATCGGCCGCATCGCCTCGCCGTGGACGACGCGGGAAACTTGCCCCAAGAACATGAAAGCCGCGCGGGAGACGGGACGGCCGGCGGCTCTCACGATCGACCCGCTTTATCGTGATGGCCTGCTTGACTTGGAACGCGCCAGCCACGTGATCATCCTGTCCTGGCTGCACCATGCACCGCGGCAACTGATTGTGCAGAAACCCCGCCATGCCACCGAGCCGAAAGGCGTTTTTTCGCTGCGCTCCCCTGCCCGGCCGAACCCGATCGGACTGCATGTCGCAAAGCTCGTCGCCCTCGACATCGATACCGGCCGCATCGATCTCGACGCCATCGACGTGCTCGACGGCACGCCGGTCATTGACCTCAAGCCTTATTTCGCCTCGACCGATGCCTTTGCCGAGGCAACCATGGCCGGGCGGGACGAGCCAGGACGGGTCGAGTGATGAGCGCGCCGACCGGCCGCCGCCGCGCCATCGCCAAGGCGCTGACAGCGCTTCTGCCGCTGGCGCCCTATGCCGACATGGAAAAGATCCGTGCCGATGCCGGCGCCGTGCATATGAAGACGCTGCCGCCGACGATTGCCGTGTGGCTGGCGACCATCGCCCATATCCGCCATATGCACACCGACTACGAAAAGCTGCTGGCCGAAGGCTATGACCGCGATTCCGCGCGCTTCTTCGTCATCGAACAGACCAACAATGTGCTGACCCGCTGGCGCGCCACCCGTCTGCTCGATGATGAGGACGAGGAGTGACAGGCTAGCAATGGCCTATCCGGCAAGTCCGGCCTGTGTCTTGTCCGGCCGGCCGTGCTGTTCTACCCGGATGCAGCGGCCACCGCGCGAGGGCATGAAGGAGGCGAGATGGACAACGCTGGGGATCCGCTGACCAAACCGCTGCCTTTGCTCTCGGTACAGCATGTCGACCCGCACTCCTATCCGGACGGCGTCGCCTTTCTGGACGACCAGTATCTGCCAATGTCGCAGGCCAGGATCCCGGTGCTTGATTGGGGGTTCCTGCACTCGGATGCCACTTACGATACGGTGCATGTCTGGAACGGTCGCTTCTTCCGTCTCGACCTGCATCTCGACCGCTTCTTCGGCGGGCTGGAAAAGCTGCGCATGACGATTCCGTTCGACCACGAAGGCGTGGCCGAAATCCTTCAAAACTGCGTGGCGCTGTCTGGCCATCGGGCTGCCTATGTCGAGATGCTCTGTACGCGCGGCACCTCTCCGACCTTCAGCCGCGACCCGCGCCAGGCGGTCAACCGCTTCATGGCCTTCGCCGTTCCCTTCGGCTCGGTCGCCAATGCCGAGCAATTGCAGCGCGGCCTCAACGTCGCGATTAGCGATAAGGTGCGCATCCCGCCGACCTCGGTCGATCCGGCAATCAAGAACTATCATTGGCTCGACCTGGTGCGCGGTCTTTACGACGCCTATGACCGCGGCGCCGAGACCGCGCTGATCCTCGATTTCAACGGCAATGTCGCCGAAGGCCCGGGCTTCAACGTCTTTTGCGTGAAGGACGGAAAACTGTCGACACCAGCGGTCGGCGTGCTGCCCGGCATCACGCGGCGCACCGTCTTCGATCTCTGCGCCGAGGCCGGGCTTGCCGCCGCAGCAACTGACGTCGGCATCGCCGCGCTTAAGGCGGCCGACGAAGTCTTCATCACCTCAACCGCTGGCGGCATCATGCCGGTGACAACGATCGACGGCGCTCCGGTCGCCAACGGCAAGGTCGGTGCGATCACCAGCCGGCTGATGGCGCTTTATTGGCAAAAGCACGAAGAACCGGCATGGTCGACCCCGGTGCGCTATCCCTGACCCTCGCTGGCCGGGCGCGGCGCTGTCCCGCCAACGTCAAGGTCGGCAACATCGGAACCTTCAAAGCCTGAAACAAAAAAAACCCGCCTCAATAGGCGGGTCGGCGGCGCGGATCAGCACCATATCTAAATTAGTAGCATAGCTGCCGGCACAAAGCAAGAACAAAATACGCTGTGCCTCCGCGAAATCACTTCAGGTTGGTATTGGGGCTTCATTCCAGCTTGGGTTCATCGCCCCCACGAAAGTGGGGGAGAGGTGGCTCGGCGAAGCCGAGACGGAGAGGGGGAACCGCTCTCTACGAAAGACCCCTCTCCGGCCGCTTCGCGGCCACCTCTCCCCCGCTTCGCGGTGGGCGAGGAACCCAGGTCTTGAGAGTTCGAGGGACAGTGCCCCTCTGCCCTGCCGGACAGAGGGGGGGCGACGGAACGCGGCTTCGGCTGGCAATGCCGCCCTGCCTGGACTAGGCCCGATAGATCCACTGCTCCGGCACGCGCACCGAAATCTCCTCGCCGGCCGTGATGGTGCCGGGCTTCTCGACCCAGGCGACGAGCCCGCGCAGCCGCTTCGCCGCTTTTGGGAACAGCAGCGCGCCGGCGTCATGGTCGGCCATCCCGGCATGTTCGGCGACCGACCGCCCGGCGATGCGGCAAGGTCCGTTCTGCGCGTCGACCTTGACGGTCGCGCCGCCTTTGAAGAACAGCAGCGTCCCGGACGGCAGCATGGAGAGGTGCGGCAGGCCTTCGATCACGAGATTGGCGCCGATCCATTCCGGCTTGATCTCGGCGATGCCCATTCGTTCGGCGACGATGGCCAGTTCGTCCGCCGCCACGATCGACAATTGCCGCTCGTTGCGCATCTCGGTGCCGCGCGGATACCAGGGCTCGCGCCCACCGGAGCGCCGCGTCGTGCCGGCGTGGAAATCGCCATCGATGCCATCGAAGCCGAGTTGCAACGCATCCACGACTCGTGTCTCGAAATGATCGAACGGCGCGACGTAAAGCGCGGCCACCTTGGCGGCGAGTTTTCGCGCCGGGACAATCTCGACCGGATTCTCGGCTGCGGGAAACATATCCAGCATTGGTTTCATTCCTTGCGACGGGGCGCAGTTAGCCGAAGTCGATTTACAGCGTCCAGTCGAAAGCGTTGATGCTCCAATCAAGGCGGCTGATACGGTTCGGCGCCGACAACCCCCTGCCAGGCTGGACCAGCTCCATTCCGCGCCCGTGCCGCATTGCTGCCGCGCTGTATCGATTGGATAACAGGGTCAGACGAAGGCCTGCGGAGGTTATCATGCATCCCGCATCGGCGATCGTGCAGCTTTGGCTGCTCTGGGTCGTCACATGGGCCGCGGCCGCCTTCTGGGCCGACCGGGCCGAAAAACGCGCCGGTTTCGACGCGGAACTTCCCTACCGGGCGGTGCTGGTGCTCGGCACGATCCTGCTCTTCATCCCGGCGCACGGCTATGCCGGCCCGCTGAGACTTTGGATGCCAAACCTTGCCGACGCGTGGATATGCTTCGCGCTGATCGCTGCCGGTCTGGCATTCGCCTGGTGGGCGCGGCTGCACCTCGGCCGCCTGTGGTCGGGCACGGTCACCGCCAAGGCTGAGCACCGCGTCGTCGACACCGGTCCCTACCGGCTGGTCCGCCACCCGATCTACACCGGGCTGCTTCTGGCGATCCTCGCCACCACGGCGGCGAAGGGCACGGTCTGGGGCGTTGCCGGGGCCATCCTCCTCATCGTCGGCATCGTCATGAAAGCAAGGCTGGAGGAGCGCTTTCTCCGCGGCGAACTGGGTAGCGCTACGACGACTATGCCAGGCGCGTTCCCATGCTGGTGCCGTTCGCGCCGAGCTAATGCATGTCGCCCAAAAGTGTGCAGCGTTTTGGGACAACGACATGCATAAAACAAAAATCTAAAGCATGCGCAACAGCGCGCCGCCGATCGAATAGCCGGCGCCGAAGGCGCAGAGCAGGCCATAGTCGCCGGCCTTCATGTCGGCATGGTTCTCCGACAGGGCGATGATGGCGCCGGCGGCGGCGGTGTTGCCGAGGCGCTCCAGCACCATCGGCGCGCGGTCATGGTCGACCTCATGGCCGAAGGACAGTTTCAGGATCATGGCGTTCATCCGCGCATTCGCCTGATGCAGCCAGAAGCGCCGGATCGCTTGCGGCGTCAGCCCGTGCTCGGCCAGGAATTCGACGATGAATTTGTGGCCGGCGACGGTAACTTCCTTGAACACCTTGTTACCGATCTGCTTGATCAGATTGCCTTCCAGATCGATCATGTACGGATCGTCCTGGGTTGCGCGGGTATAGTAACCGAGATTGGTGCGGATGCTGTTGGACATCTGCGTCCAGGTGCGCGTATCCAGCACCTCGAAGCGCCCCGGCCGCTTCTCGCCCTGGGCGAGCCCTTCGACGATCATCGACACGGAAGCGTCGCCGAAGATGAAATGCGTCTGCCGGTCGCGAAAATTGAGATGGCCGGTGATGATCTCCGGCGTCGACACCAGCACGCGTTTGTGCGCCCCTGCCCGCACCAGATTGACGGCGATGTGCAATGCGGCCGCCGCCGACGAGCAGCCAAGCCCCATGTCGAAGCCGGCGCCCTTCGTCCCCAACGCCTGCTGCATTTCGATGGCGATCGCCGGATAGGGCCGCTGATGGTGCGAAGCCGAGCAGATCACCAGGTCGATATCCTCAGGCTTCAGCCCGGCATGATCGAGCGCCTTCCTGGCCGAGGCGATACCGAACTCGGCCTCCAGCGACAGCGCATCGTCGGGCCGCGCCGGGAAGCGCGGCGCCATGCGGGTCGGGTCGAGGATGCCTTCCCGTTCGATGACATGGCGGGTCTGGACGCCCGAGGCATGGACGATGAAGGCACTGTCCGATTTCTGCAGCAGCGTCTCGCCCGAGGCCTCGCGGCGGACATTCTCTGTGTCCACCCAGGTGTTGAAGCTGGCGACGAGCTCCTCATTGGTGATCGAAGCTTCGGGGATTTCAACGCCGATGCCGCTGATGATGACGCGATGCATTTCCAGTTCGTCCCATGCGCAGACGTTGCGGCCTCATGTCGACGCCGCAAAAAGCTCGGCGCAACCTCTTTTGCACCTAGCCAGTTTATGCCGGCTTAAATCAAGCCCCTGGAACGGGTCTTTACCAGGCGCAGAGCTTGGTATTGGTCTGCGGATTGTTCCAGCAGGCGCCGTCATCGTTTCTGCGCACGAATTGCCCGGGCAGCGAGACATTGCGCCGGCCGAGATTGACGTAGCCGTAAGCAAAACCGGGCCCGTCGACCTCCAGGACATAAGTCGGATAGCCTGGCGCAGAGATGCGAAAGCTGCCGTCACCGTCCAGCGCCCGGTAGTTGCAGGAGAAATAGCCGTCGTCGCTGGTAAAGCAGCGCGCCCGCTTCGCCTCCGCCGACATCGACAAGGCGAGCACGGCGGCCGCGCAAACGCTGCCGCCGAAAACCATCTTTTTCAGTGTCATCATCCACCCCATGGCCGCTGACGGGCCGTTGCCCTTGCGCCGCTGAAATGCGCATGGAGGTGAAATCGGGTCAAGCGGCCGCTGCGCACTACCCTTTGCCGTGGCTAAAAGTTCCTAAGCAGCGCGCCGCGCCACGATGAAGAGACGGGGGAAGCGCAGCAACACCTTGCCGTTCGACATCGCTGGATAGGCTTCTTCTATTCTGGCCGTATAGCGCTTCAGGAAAAGCTGCCGCTCGTCTTCGTCGAGCGGATCGAGGAACGGCTTCAACCCTGTCGACTTCACCCACTCGACGATCGCCTCGGCATCCGCCATCGGATGGTTGTAGATCGTGTGCCAGATATCGAGCCGGTCCGACAAAGGCGACAGCAGGTCGTAATAGAACGCGACAGGCGGCAGCGGCGCGCGGGCCGCGTCGCTGAGCTTTTCGGTGAACGGCATCTCGGCCGCAGTCTCCCGCATCAGCCGGTGCGACGGCTCGGCCATATTATCCGGCATCTGCACGGCAAGCGCGCCGCCGGGCGCCAAAAATCCCATCAGTCGCTGGAAAATCGCCGGATGCTCCGGCAGCCACTGAAACACCGCATTGGCGAAGATCACGTCGACGGGTTCCGTCGGCTGCCACGCCGCCGCATCCGCCAGCGCAAAGGTGACGCCGGGCAGACGCGCCTTGGCCTTCTCGATCATATCAGGCGAGGTATCGAAGCCGCTGATCTGCGCCTTTGGCCAGCGCTCGACCAGCAATTCGGTCGAATTGCCCGGCCCGCAGCCAATGTCGACCACCCGACGTGGCTCCCGCATCGGCACCTGCGCAACGAGATCGCGCGCGGGGCGGGTGCGCTCGTCCTCGAACTTCAGGTAGAGGGCGGCGGACCAGTCGGGTCTAGACATGCTGTTCTCGCGAAGATTGTCTTCTGTGTCGGTTCAATAGGCATCTGTCGACAGACACACAATGTGCCAGACATGTCGGTGCGAATCGTGCAGTCTTGACACGGGCAGAAAGTTCTGTCTTTGTTCTTATTTTCTTAGGGGGCCATTGTGAACGCCGAAGCGATGAATGCAGCCATCGACTTGGCGAAGAAAACAGGTGGCAAGCGCTTTCACACGGTGCTCGCCGATCCTCCTTGGCGCTTCACAAATCGTACCGGCAAAGTTGCGCCCGAACATCGCCGTCTGTCACGCTATGAAACGCTGACGACCGATGACATCTGCGCGCTGCCGATATCAGAACTGACTTTGCAACCGGCACATCTCTACCTCTGGGTTCCGAATGCGCTGCTGCCGGATGCTCTGCGAGTCATGCGAGCCTGGGGATTCGAATACAAGTCGAACATCGTCTGGCACAAAGTGCGAAAGGACGGCGGCTCTGATGGCCGCGGCGTCGGCTTCTATTTTCGCAACGTGACCGAGCTGCTTCTGTTCGGCGTGCGCGGAAAAAATGCTCGTACGGAATCTCCCGGCCGCAGCCAGGTCAACTACATGTCATCGCGAAAGCGGGAACATTCCCGCAAACCCGATGAGCAATATGAACTGATCGAAAGCTGCTCCAAAGGTCCGTATCTGGAGCTTTTTGCACGTGGCACCAGACCCCGATGGACGTATTGGGGCAATCAGGCAGATGAGGACTATAAGCCTACTTGGAAAACATATGCCTACAATTCGGCAGTAGAGCCTGCCGAATAGCGATTATTCGTCGCCTCCTACTGCATCAATTATTGGCTGGAGACCCGAAGGATCCTCACCAAAGCTGACGATTGAATCTGGCAGCCCAATTGTAACCAGAGGGCATGGGTTGCCAACACCGCGAGAGATTCGATCGTCTAATTTTCGCCAATGGGTGGTAGCTTCACCGAACTTGTCTGCTACAAATTTGCTCGAGAATGCTTCTCTGAAGGTAACCGGATCTTTCGAGCGCTCGATACGTTTCATGATCGCAGCGCGCTGACGTGTTGTGGGATCGTATCCCCAGCGCAACAAGTCATCGAACGATTGAATTTGCCGCTCGTCGAAAAATCGCTGCACAAGACTGAGCATATTGTCGTGAAGCGATTTTCCTCGCGTGACAATAATTCCGACTGAAATAGCTCCCTCGGCATGAAGACGTTTGAAATTCTCAAGGTCGCGATCAAAGAATGGGTCTTTGTTATTCCATTCGATTTCTAGTGCGACCACCGCATCGGAATCATTCCGCTGCCGAAGATGCCGTACATGATCCATTTTGTGGGAAATCGCTTCTCTCGCGATTCCATTAATTACTTTTTCGATCGTGAAAGTTGTCGTCAACCAATCCGCAGCAACCAACCCTCGCCGTAAGCGCTGCGTGTTCTTTGTTTCACCACCACCGCCAGCGATTATTTCTTCGATCGGAATTGATGCAGCTAGAAGAACAGCCTCCAGCTCCGATACCGCGTCTGGGAAGTCGACAGAGAGAATCGCTTCAGCGTGCGAATGAAACTCGACCTGAAAGCCTTTTGCCGAAAGACGATCGAAGAGTGCCATGCCCTACCTGGTCAGCCGCTTATACGTCATCCTGTGCGGGTTGACCGCGTCCGGGCCGAGGCGGCGGATCTTGTCCTGCTCGTAATCCTCGAAATTGCCCTCGAACCATTCGACATGGCTGTCGCCCTCGAAGGCGAGGATGTGCGTCGCCAGCCGGTCGAGGAACATGCGGTCGTGCGAGATGATGACGGCGCAGCCGGCGAAGTTTTCCAGCGCGTCTTCGAGTGCGGCAAGCGTTTCCGTATCGAGATCGTTGGTCGGTTCGTCGAGCAGCAGCACATTGCCGCCGGTCTTCAGCATCTTGGCCAGATGCACGCGGTTGCGCTGGCCACCGGACAGATTGCCGACCTTCTGCTGCTGATCGCCGCCACGAAAGTTGAACGACGCGCAATAGGCGCGGGTGTTGGCCTCGAACTTGCCGAGCTTGACCACTTCGGCGCCGCCCGAGATCTCTTCCCAGACGGTCTTGGTTGGGTCGAGTGCGTCACGGCTCTGATCGACATAACCGAGCTTGACCGTCTCGCCGACGCGGATCGTGCCGGCATCGGGCTTTTCCTGCCCGGTGATCATGCGGAACAGCGTCGTCTTGCCGGCGCCGTTCGGGCCGATGACGCCGACGATGCCGCCGGGCGGCAGCTTGAATTCGAGATCGTCGATCAGCAGCGTGTCGCCGAACCCCTTCGACAGACCCTCGACCTCGATCACCACATTGCCGAGCCGCTCGCCATGCGGAATGACGATCTGGGTGTCGCTCGGACGCCGCTTGTCGGCCGCATCCAGCAGATCCTGGAACGCCTGGATGCGGGCTTTCGACTTGGTCTGCCGGGCTTTCGGGCTGGACTGGATCCACTCGCGCTCTCGGCCGATCGCCCGCTGGCGCGCATCGTCCTCGCGGCCTTCCTGCTTGAGGCGCTTGGCCTTGGCTTCGAGATATTTGGTGTAGTTGCCTTCGTACGGGATGCCACGGCCGCGGTCGAGCTCGAGGATCCAGCCGGTGACGTTGTCGAGGAAGTAGCGGTCGTGGGTGATGATCATCACCGCGCCCGGATAGGCGCGCAGATGCTTTTCCAGCCACGCCGTCGTCTCGGCGTCGAGATGGTTGGTCGGCTCGTCGAGCAGCAGCAAATCGGGCTGGCGCAGCAGCAGCTGGCAGAGCGCGACGCGACGGCGTTCGCCGCCCGACAGCTTGGTGACGTCGGCTTCCTTGGGCGGACAGCCGAGCGCCTCCATCGCCATCTCGACCTGCTGCTCGAGATCCCACAAATTGAGCCGGTCCATCTCGTCCTGGAGCTTGGCCGACTCGTCGGCCGTCTCGTCGGAATAGTTCATCATCAATTCGTTATAGCGCTCGATGATGGCGGTCTTGGCGACGACGCCTTCCATGATGTTCTCGAACACATTCTTGTTCGGATCGAGTGCCGGCTCCTGCGCCAGGTAACCGACGGTCGCGCCTTCGGCCAGCCAGGCTTCGCCGCTCCACTCCTTGTCGATCCCGGCCATGATCTTGAGGATCGTCGACTTGCCGGCGCCGTTGGGGCCGAGGATGCCGATCTTGGCGTCCGGGTAGAAGGACAGATGAACGTTCTCGAGCACCTTCTTGGTGCCGTAGGCCTTGTTGAGGCCGGCCATGTGATAGATGAACTGGCGTGCCACGCGCGCTTTCCCTGAAAAATCGACTGATGTCGGATTGAATGGAAGTTGCGCGCTATGTAAGCGATGCGGCCCCGAACGGCAAACAGTTTTGGCCCTAGGCGAATTTGGTCGCACCGCAAACGCTTAGCCGTTCATTTCGTGCCGACGCCCAAGGCGAAAGCTCCGGTTAACCATTCCGCGTCAAAACAGTGTTGGGTGGGAATCGCCGGCAGCCGCGATTTCGGAAGAGAGATCGGGTCGTGCTGAACAGTTTCCTGCTGCTTGCCGAAGCGGTTTTCTATTTCGGCACAATGGTCACGCTTTTCTGGTTCAGCAACCGCATCGGCCTCGGCGTCTTTGTCTGCGCGCTTGGCGCCATGCATTTTCTGGAAACCTATCTGGCCAGCGTGTTCTATGTCGCGCTGCCGTTCGGCATGGTATCGCCCGGCTCGGCTGTGCTGTTTTCCGGCAAACTGGTGATGCTTCTCCTGCTCTACATCAAGGAGGACGCGGCAACCGTGCGGCAGCCCATCTACGGCCTGCTGCTCGGCAATGCCTTGATGATCGGGCTCGTGCTGATCCTGCGCTTGCACGACATCGCACCGCTGCCCGACGGCAAGCTTCCCGACATCGCCTTCATCGATAAGATGGGTTGGCTGATGGCATGGGGCACTTCGCTGCTGTTCATCGATGCCATCCTCATCATCCTGCTCTATGAAAAACTCGGCAAATACCTGCGCAATGCGCTTTTCACCCGCATCCTGGTCTCGGTAGCCTGTGTACTCACATTCGACCAGGCGGGGTTCTTCACGGCGCTGCATTTCATCGCCGGGGCGCCGGTCGCGGTTTTCCTTGGCGGCTGGTTTGCCAAGATGGGGGCGGCCCTTGCTTTTAGCATCATGCTTGTCGCCTATCTCAGATGGTTCGAGGCACGGCAGATCCCGGCGCCGCGTGGGCTTTCAGACATTTTCGACACGCTGACCTATCGCGAGCGCTATGAAGCGCTGGTCGAGCAGGCAGGGCGCGACGGCCTCACCGGCCTGCTGAACAGGGGCCGCTTCGACAGCGACGGCGAAGCCGCCGTCGCCGCCAGCCTGCGGACGGCCAAGCCGCTCAGCCTGCTGATCATCGATGTCGACCATTTCAAGTCGATCAACGACCGCTTCGGCCATGCCGAGGGCGACAAGGTGCTGAAATCCATCGCAGCCCTGCTTGGCGAGATTGTCAGTCCCGAGGACCAGGTTTTCAGGATCGGCGGCGAGGAATTCGCAATCCTCTGTTCGCGCCCGCATCCGGCGGCCAGGCTGCTGGGCGAGAGCATCAGGCACGCGGTCAAGACATCAACGAGCACCAGCCGGTTCGACATCGCCATCAGCGCCGGCATCTCGACCGTCGGCGAGACGACCCGCTGCCTTGCCGATCTTTTCGCGCTCGCTGACCAGCGTCTCTACAAGGCCAAATCGACCGGACGCGACCGCGTTGTCGGCGAGCCGGGCGGCAACGAGGCTGACGGCCGCAACACATGGACCAGGCCGGAGCGCAGCGTCGGCGCATAACGCTGCAATTGGCGCAATCAGGATTGTTTGCGCCGCTGCCATGCGCCGATCGCGACCGAAACCGCCATCAGTGCGATCGCCAGCCATTTCATTGCCGCGATGATCGGGCTGGCATCGATATCATAGGCGATGAACAGAAGAATGCCCGGCACCAGCAAGCCGCAGAGCACCAGCATGATCCGGTTGATCTGCCACGACACCTTTGCCGCGAGCGCCTGATCGCCGGCCACGGCGACAAGGTTGGTATGCAGCGACTTCGGCGCGACCAGCGCGGTCGAAAGGCGCAGCGAAATCGGCAGGCCGATCCCGATGATCAGGAAGGCGCATGCCGCCAACAGCAGCGAAAACTTGAGCGCACTGGTTTCGGCCGGTACCGGGAACAGCAGCGTCGCCAGCGGCAGGAAGATACCGAAGATACCGAGCGCAGCGATGGCGATGAAGATCGCCGCGTTGACCAGTGTGAACAATTGGTAGGTGCCGGCGCCGATCGGTTTGGCGAGCGTGCTCATGCGCGCCCACTCCGCTTCGGTGTAGGAAAAACCCGGCCACTCCATATGGCCGTCCCGAATCGCCGTCATGCCCCTGGCCCAGAACGCCAGCCGCGCCAACGCGCCGCTCGTCATGCCACTCATCGCTACCCCCGCCGAATGATGCCCCTGGGATCATACCATCCCCGATGCAAAGCGACAGCCGCGTTCGGCCTATTTACTGGAACCCGACGGAGTCGACCGTGCCCTTCGGGCAGCCGGCCTTGGCTGTCGGCGCCGAGGCAAGCAGCAGGGCACCGAGCGAAGAGTTCGAAGCAATCGGGCCGGTGAGGCCGAGCGTCAGCTCGCCGATCAGCCGCCTGCCGCTCGAAGGATCGACCACGCAGGATACGCGGACCCGGTCGCCCGCGCCTGTGCCGAAGGCGCTGTCGAAGGCGCTGCGGATCCGATCGGACGTCAGCTGCTTGCCGATGTTCTTGGTGAAGAGATCGCGTACCGGCGACGCGTTCACCGCGCGCATCAGGTTCAAAGCGTCGGAGAAATACTCCTGCTGGCTCTTGCCGTAGCAGGTGCCGTGCTTGATCCACTCATGCCTTTCGAGGGCGGATGCGGTGCCCGGCATCACCTGGTCGAGTTCCGATCGCGTTTTCGGGTCAAGCGTGACCGGCGGCAGGTCCCGCCAGTGCGCCGGATCGTCGTTCGCCTTGTCGCTTGCCGCGACCTGGCAATAGAAATTTCCGTTCGGTTGCGGCCACAGCCCATGCAAGGTGAAATGGGTCGCATCGAAACCGGCCGCGGTCTGCGCCCGGCATTCGGTCTTGCTGGACTTGGTCTCGCAGAAAGCCGGCTGCCAGCTCAGCGCGAAGACATATTCCGGTTTTCCGGACGCCGATGGCTTGTTCGAATCGGCAGGCGCCGGTGCAGCCGGCATCGTCGACGCATTGCCGCTGGAAACATGGCCGCAGCTGATCTTGACCCAGCGACGCTCCGGATCGGCGCCCGGCACGCGAATGAGATAGTGGGTGGGCGCATCCTTGTTGCCGGCCAGGAGATCATAGCTCTGGCCAGCCGCGGTCGAGACATTGCCCGGGTTCTTGCCGCTCTTGATCGCCTGCGTCGCCGGACAGGCGGCATCGGCGACGAATGAGCCGGTCATCTTCACATCGGCCTGCGCCGCGCCGACCAACAGCACGGCCGCAAGCGCCAATCCGAAAACAAAACCTGTCCGCATAAGAGTCCCTCGGCTGAAAAAACTGCGGCAACAGACTGCCGTTGTCACCATGTCAGAATTGCGAACGTGCGATAAAGCTCACCGCGCAAATCGGCCACGCCGGATTGACGCAAAACCAGCGCCGGCGCAAACAAAACTCGCGTCCGGTATCGTGTCGAGGCATTGGAGACGAAGCGGCGATGTCATTCGACCAACAGCTTGTGCTTCGATCGCCAACCGGCGCCGAGCTCAACCTTTATGTGAAACACGCCACCGGCCAACCACGCGCAATTGTCCAGATTAACCACGGGCTGGCCGAACATGCCGCGCGCTATGCCCGCTTCGCCGATTTCCTCGGCGAGCGCGGCTACCAGGTTTATGCGCATGACCACCGTGGCCACGGCGCGACCAGGGCGCCTGATGCCCCCCTTGGCAGATTCGCCGACACGGATGGCGGTGCCAAGGTCATCGCCGATGTCGCTGCCGTCCACGACCTCATCGCCAAGGAAAAGCCGGGCCTGCCGGTCATCGTCTTCGGCCACTCCTTGGGCGCGTCGGTCGCGCTGAATTTCGTCTTGCGCCACTCTGCGCGCATCCAGGGCGCGGCGATCTGGAACGGCAATTTCTCGGCCGGCCTGCTCGGCCAAATCGCGCTCGGCATGCTTGCCTGGGAAAAATTCCGGCTTGGTTCCGACGTGCCGTCGCGCCTGCTGCCCCGGCTGACGTTCGGGGCCTGGGGCAAGGCCGTGGCCAATCACCGGACGCCGTTCGACTGGCTGTCGCGCGATGCCGTCGAAGTGGAGAAATACATCGCCGACCCGCTCTGCGGCTGGGACGCATCGGTGTCGATGTGGCAGGACGTCGTCAAGATGGCGCTCGATTGCGGCAGCGACCGCAGTTTTTCCGGCGTGCGGCGCGACCTGTTCGTCAATCTCGTCGGAGGGGAGAAGGATCCGGCCTCGGATGGCGGCAAGGCTGTCAGCCATCTTGCCGGCCGGATGCACATGATGGGCTTTTCGAATCTCGTTTCAAAGGTTTACGCCGAAACCCGCCACGAAAGCCTGAACGAGGTAAACCGAGATATCATCATGGAGGATTTTGCCGCCTGGGCCGACCGCGTGCTGAGGGCGCCGTGATACTTGGCCCATCGCAAGGGCCGTGACAGCGGCACGCGGGATTGATAGTGGGATGTCGCCCAAAAGTGCGCAGCGGTTTTGGGATAACGACATGCACAAAAAAGATCTAAGGCTGCGCTTTCGACCAATCACGGTGATCCATGACTGAGCCTCCGCTCAAAGGCATCCGCGTCATCGAACTCGCACGCATCCTTGCCGGGCCATGGGCCGGGCAGCTGCTTGCCGACCTCGGCGCCGATGTGATCAAGGTCGAAAGCCCGGACGGCGGCGACGACACGCGCAAATGGGGGCCGCCCTTCGTCATCGGCCATGACGGCGAGAACCTTTCGGCCGCCTATTACCATTCCTGCAACCGCGGCAAGCGCTCCATCGCCATCGACTTTTCGACGCCCGAGGGCGCCGAGACGGTGCGCCGGTTGGCCGCGACATCGGACGTGCTGATCGAAAACTTCAAAGTCGGCGGACTGAAGAAGTACGGCCTCGATTATGACAGCCTGAGAAAAATCAACCCGCGGCTGATCTATTGCTCGATCACCGGTTTTGGCCAGTCGGGACCGTATGCGCCGCGCGCCGGTTATGATTTCATCATCCAGGGCATGGCCGGCATGATGTCGATCACCGGCGAAGCCGGCCGCGAACCGCAAAAGGCCGGCGTCGCTATTTCAGATGTTTTCACCGGGCTTTATTCGGTCATCGCCATCCAGGCGGCGCTTCGTCATGCCGAGAAGACAGGCGAAGGCCAGCATATCGACATGGCGCTCTACGACACCCAGATCTCGACGCTCGGCAACCAGAACCTCAACTATCTCGTCTCCGGACAATCGCCGGTGCAGATGGGCAATGCGCATATGAACATCGCGCCCTACGAGGTGGTGCCGGTGAAAAATGGCCACATCATCCTGGCGGTCGGCAATGACGGCCAGTTCGCAAAGTTCTGCGCTGCCGTCGGCCTCGACGAGCTGGCGTCTAACCCTGACTTCGCCACCAATCCCGCCCGCGTTGCCAACCGGGCGAAGCTGCGCGAGCAGATGATCGAGGCGCTGAAAGTCTTCGATCGCGACCCGCTGCTGGCCAAGCTCGAGGCCGCCGGCGTGCCGGCCAGCCCGATCAACAATATCGGCCAGATGTTTGCGGACCCGCAGACCATCGCGCGCGGCATGCGGCTCGACCTCGACGACGGCCATGGCAATCTCTTGCCCTCGGTGCGTGCGCCGATGGTCATGTCCGGCACGCCGCTGGTCTATGAACGGCCCTCGCCGCGTCTCGGCGAACACACCAAAGAAATCCTTGCCGAACTGGAGAGGTCTGGAAAATGAAGACCGGCGGACAACTCATCGTCGATGCGCTCGAAGCCAACGGAACGGACCGTATCTATTGCGTGCCCGGCGAATCCTATCTCGCGGTGCTCGACGCGCTGCATGATTCACCGATCCGCACCATCGTCTGTCGCCAGGAGGGCGGTGCCGCAATGATGGCCGACTGCCATGGCCGCCTGACCGGCAGGCCCGGCATCTGCTTCGTCACCCGCGGCCCCGGCGCCACCAATGCCTCGGCCGGCATCCACATCGCCATGCAGGATTCGGTGCCGCTGATCCTGTTCATCGGCCAGGTCGCCAGCCACGCCAAGGGGCGCGAGGCCTTCCAGGAGGTCGACTATGTCAGGTTCTTCGGTGATATCGCCAAATGGGTGGTCGAGATCGACGACGCCGCACGCATCCCCGAATTTGTCACACGCGCCTTTGCGGTCGCGACGTCCGGCCGGCCCGGCCCGGTCGTCATTTCGCTGCCCGAGGATATGCTGACCAGCCTCGCCGAGGCACCGGAAGCCCGGCATTACACACCGGTCGAAACACGGCCCGGCGAAGCCGAGCTCGACGCGCTGGAAGAGCTGCTTAACAAGGCAAAGCGGCCCTTCGTCATTCTCGGCGGTACGCGCTGGGACGCGCAAGCCGTCGCGCAAATACGGACGATCGCCGAGGCCTGGTCGCTGCCGGTCGGCTGCTCCTTCCGCCGCCAGATGCTGTTCGACCATCTTCACCCGAACTATGCCGGCGATGTCGGCATCGGCATCAACCCCAAGCTGGCAACCGCCATCAAGCAGGCCGACCTTGTGCTGCTCATCGGCGGCCGCATGGGCGAGATGCCGTCGTCCGACTACACGCTGCTGAAGAGCCCCTACCCGGACCAGATGCTGGTCCATATCCATGCCGACGCCGGCGAGCTCGGCCGCGTCTACCGGCCGGCGCTGGCGATCAATGCCTCGCCCGCGGCCTTCGTCGAAGCCTTTGCCAAACACAAGCCGGGCGCAGCGCCGGTGTGGGCGGCTGAGACAGCGAAGCTGCATGCGGCCTATCTCGACTGGTCGACGCCTCCGGAGAGCGGCCCTGGCGCCGTCCAGATGGGGCCGATCATGAATTATCTCGAAACGATGCTGCCCGACGATGCCATTCTCACCAACGGCGCCGGCAACTACGCCACCTGGGTGCATCGCTATCACCGCTTCCGGCGTTTTGGCACACAGGCAGCACCCACATCCGGCTCGATGGGCTACGGCACGCCGGCGGCGGTCGCAGCCAAGGAATTGTTCCCCGAGCGCGACGTGATCGCCTTTGCCGGCGACGGCTGTTTCCTGATGAATGGGCAGGAATTCGCCACCGCCGTGCAATACGGACTGCCGATCATTGTCGTTGTCGTCAACAACGGCATCTACGGCACCATCCGCATGCATCAGGAACGCGAATATCCGGGCCGTGTCGTCGCCACGGATCTGAAAAACCCCGACTTCGCGGCGCTCGCGCGTGCCTATGGCGGTCATGGCGAAACAGTCGAGAAGACCGCCGACTTCGCGCCGGCTTTCCAGCGTGCGCGCGCCAGCGGCAAGCCGGCGATCGTCGAGATCAGGCTTGATCCCGAAGCGATCACGCCGACCCGGACGATGACGCAGATACGCGACAGGGCCTGAGCGCCAACGGGATAGGTCGAATCCCTTCGCAAACTTCGACAGGTTGATGCAGCGCTATGGTCGCTCTCGGGCGACGTTGCGCTACATCGACGCTGGCGCCTTTTCGATCTGCCCGCGGATCTCGCCGTCCGCGTGGGCCGCAGTGTGGATGTTGACGTAGTATTTGCCGGCCTCCAGATCGGTGGCCTGCTTGTCGGTCAATGTCGCCGAGCCCTTGATCGGGCTCTTCAGTTTTTTGAACGGCACCACAGGGTCGGCGTTTTCACCCTTTGCCGCCGGGCCGTGAATGTGTGCGGCGGTCGCCGGCCCGCTGAGGCCGGAATACCTCACGGTCCAGCTGAGTTTCTTGGTGGCGGTGTTGAACCTGAGCGTGGCGGTGCCCTTGCCCTTCGTGGTGACGGGCGGGTTCTGCTCAGCGCCATTGAGCGTTGCCGTCATCTTTACGGTTTCGGCCAGAGCTGGTGACACCGAGAAGATGGCTGCAGAAATGGCCAGCGCCGAAAGCATCGGCGTGAAGGACTGGATGCGCATGGAAACCTCCGTTGTGGCACCCTTGAAGCGGATGCATCGGCACAACGATTTTGCGAGCGGATGTTTCCGCCGGTAACGTTCATTTTACATCCCACTAAAAAGGGGCGGTCGCCCGCCCCCTTTTTGTCTTCCAACAGAGCTTGCTTGACAGCCCTATTTGATCGCCTTGTCTGTGATCGCGGTCGTGTAGGCGCCGGTCGGCTCCTTGGTGATGATCTTCTGGTCGAGCAGCGCCTTGGCGGTGCGCTCGTAGGTCGCCGGATCGAGCTTGCCATCGGCATTGTCGATCAGCTTGGCGACCTCGCCCATCATCCGCTTCTGGTGATTCTCGTCCTGGCCGCCATTGTCCATGACGATGCCGGCCGCCTCGTCGGCATTGTCGACGGCGTATTTCCAGCCCTTCATCGAAGCACGCACGAAACGCACCATCTTGTCCTCGAAGGCCGGATCCTTGAGCTTGTCTTCCAGGGCATAAAGCCCGTCCTCAAGCAGATCGTTGCCCATGGCGGAATAGTTGAAGACGGTCAGCTCTTCCGGCTTGTAGCCGGCGTCGATGAGCTGCCAGTACTCGTTGTAGGTCATGACCGAGATGCAATCCGCCTGCTTCTGGATCAGCGGCTGCACGTCGAAGCTCTGCTTGAGCACGGTAACGCCGTCCGGGCCGCCTTCGGTCTTGAGGCCAAGCTTGTTCATCCAGGCATAGAACGGATACTCGTTGCCGAAGAACCAGACGCCGAGCGTATGGCCTTTGAAGTCGGCTTCGGTCTTGACCGGGCCGTCCTTCGGACAGACCAGCTCCATGCCGGCCTTCTTGAACGGCTGGGCGATGTTGACCAGCGGCACGCCCTTTTCGCGCGCAGCCAGTGCACCGCCCATCCAGTCGACGATGACGTCGGCGCCGCCGCCGGCGATCACCTGCTCCGGCGCAATGTCGGGGCCGCCAGGCTTGATATCGACATCGAGGCCCTCGGCTTCATAAAAGCCCTTGGCCTTGGCAACATAGTAGCCGGCGAACTGGGCCTGGGTGACCCATTTCAGCTGCAGCGTCACCTTGTCCGCGGCCATCGCCTGGAACGCGGCCAGCGACATCGCGCCGGCCAGCATCGAAACAACAAGTCTTTTCATGTTTTTACCCTCTGAAGTTAGCGCCCTAAACCCACCGCCCCTATCCACCACGGACAGAGGGATGCCAAAACGTGATTGCTCTCTCGAAAAGAGCGACCACGCCATAAAAGACCGAACCCGCAAGTGCCGCAACTGCGATTTCGGCCCACACCATGTCGATGTTCATCCGCCCGACTTCCGTCGAAATGCGGAATCCCATGCCGACCACCGGTGTGCCGAAGAACTCGGCGACGATGGCGCCGATCAGCGCCAGCGTCGAATTGATCTTCAGCGCGTTGAAGATGAAGGGTGCCGCCGCCGGCAATCGCAGCTTGAATAGTGTCTGCCAGTAGCCCGAGGCATAGGTGCGCATCAGGTCGCGCTCCATATGGCCGGAGGCTGCAAGCCCGGCGACGGTGTTCACCAGCATCGGGAAGAAGGTCATGATGATGACCACCGCCGCCTTGGACTGCCAGTCGAAGCCGAACCACATGACCATGATCGGCGCGACGCCGATGATCGGCAGCGCCGACACCATATTGCCGATCGGCAGCAGTCCGCGCCGCAGGAACGGTACGCGGTCGGCCATGATGGCGGCAATGAAACCTGCCCCGCTTCCAACGACGTAACCGAAGATCACCGCCTTGAAGATCGTCTGGCGCACGTCGGCGGCCAGGATTGGCAGCGAAGTGGCAATGCGTGCGCCGATGGCGCTTGGCGGCGGCAAAAGGATGAAGGGGATACCGGCACCACGGGTCACCGCCTCCCAGATGATCAGGATCCAGGCGCCGAAGATCGCCGGGATGATCAGGCGCAATGCGGTTGACGCCCAGCGCGACCCCGGGCGAAGCGTCGACAAGACCGTTACGCAGCGCCAGGCCAGAAGCCATGCAGCGGCAAGCAGCAGATAGAAGGACGCGCGAGCGGTCCCCTCATTGCCGGTTATGCCGGCGAGCAGCATCCACGCCGCGCCATGCGCGCCAAGGAAGAGCAACGCCACTCCAATCATCGGTGGAAAATTATCGGCCTCAATTGCCACGAGCAGCAAAATGAAGATCAAAGCCGTGGTCGCCATACCGTAGCCGGGCGTGGCACTGACAAGTGGCCAAAGAAGGAGCGCGCCGGCAAGAAGAGCAAGCGCGGCATACCCTTGCCAGGATCGAGGGGTGATTGAGGAAAGGCTCAGGAGCGAGCTCATGCCGGCCTCCCGCCCATGGCGCGGTCGACCAGGCGCCCAGCAATGCCGACCAGCATAACCAGCAGCGCCGCCACGACCGACCCGGCAACCAGCGCCGACCAGATGTCGATGGTCTGGCTGTAATAGGCGCCGGCGAGAAGTTTGGCGCCGATGCCGGCGACGGCGCCGGTCGGCAGCTCGCCGACGATGGCGCCGACCAGGCTGGCGGCCACCGCCACCTTCATCGAGGTGAACAGGAACGGCACCGAGGCCGGCACCCGCAATTTCCAGAAGGTTTGCGAGGGACTGGCATTATAGGTATGCATCAGGTCGAGATGGGTGAGCTCGGGCGAGCGCAGCCCCTTCACCATGCCGACCGCCACCGGGAAGAACGACAGATAGGTCGAGATCAGCGCCTTCGGGATCAGCCCGGTGACGCCGATCGCCGCCAGCACGACGATGATCATCGGCGCCACGGCCAGGATCGGGATGGTCTGCGAGGCGATGATCCACGGCATCAGGCTGCGGTCGAGCGTCGCCACATGCACGATGCCGACGGCAATGACGATGCCGAGCGCCGTGCCGAAAGCAAAACCGAGCAGCGTCGACGACAGCGTCACCCAGGCATTGTAGACCAGGCTGCGGTTCGAGGTGACGCTGCGCAGAAACGTGTTCTCGAAGAAATTTACCGCCACCTGATGCGGCGCCGGCAGCGTCGGTTTTGGCTGCGCCAGCGTCTTGCCGATGAACTCGACGACACCCGGTGTCTGATTGGCGCGGCGGTCGAGATCGCGCTGGAACGGTGCGTTGAGGACAACGGCCATGACGTACCAGACGACGACCACGCCCAAGAGGATCGAGGTCACAGGAACGATCTTGTCGCGAAAGGTATCCATCTAGCGGACGTCAGGCGACTGGCGCCCTCCTCTCCCCAGCACGCGAGAGCGGCCATACCCGTTCTTCGTCATCCTAGGGCGAAGCAAGGAGCGAAGCGACGCGGCGCAGACCCTAGGATCCATGCCGTTACCTATCCGCTCCGCACCGGTGCCGAACATTGCTCCCGAGCTAACGGCGGCCGAGGCTCGCCTCGCACACATTCTAAACCGCTTGCACCTTTCGGCCGAAGTCACGGCATGGATCCTAGGGTCTACGCACGCCGCTTCGCGGCTGCTTCGCCCTAGGATGACGAAGGTGTGGTTAGCCATGTCCCCGTCGGGGGGAGGAGGGAGCTCATCTTCCGCCGCCTCAATCATCATAGCTGTGCCCCGCCCGGAGCCCGTCGCGCACGCGTGCCGCGATGGCCAGAAACTCCGGCGTCTCGCGGATGTCGAGCGGCCGCTTCTTAGGCAGCGTGGATTCGATGACGTCGCTGACGCGGCCCGGGCGCGGCGACATGACAACGATGCGAGTCGACAGATAGACCGCCTCGGGGATCGAATGGGTGACGAAGCAGATGGTCTTGTTGGTCCGTTCCCAAAGCTCCAGCAGCTGTTCGTTGAGATGGTCGCGCACGATCTCGTCGAGCGCGCCGAACGGCTCGTCCATCAACAAAAGGTCGGCATCGAAGGCCAGCGCCCGTGCGATCGAGGCGCGCTGCTGCATGCCGCCCGAAAGCTGCCAGGGGTATTTCTTCTCGAAGCCGCCGAGATTGACGAGGTCGAGAGTGCGCTTGATGCGCGCCGCCTGCTCCGCCCTGGACAGGCCCATGATCTCCAGCGGCAGCGCCACATTGCGCTCGATCGTGCGCCACGGATAAAGCGCGGCCGCCTGGAAGACATAGCCATAGGCGCGGCTCTGGCGCGCCTGCTCGGGCGTCATGTCGTTGACCGAGATGGTCCCCGAGGTCGGCTTCTCCAGATCGGCGATGACCCGCAGCAAGGTCGTCTTGCCGCAACCGGACGGCCCGATGAAGGACACGAATTCGCCCTTGCCGATGGTGAGATCGACATTCGACAGCGCCTGCACCGGACCGTCATTGGTCTGGAAGGTGAGGCCAAGCTTGCTTGCCGACACGACGGCTGGCGATGCTCCCGTCATAGGCCGCGGCCTGCCTTCTCGCGCGGCTGCCGTGCCAGCGTGAATTCGGTTGATTTTGCCTCGATGTTGCTTTCCACTCGCCCCGTCCTGTCCGACTGAGAGTTCCCGTCCGGCTGAGAGTTCCCGCTCGATCGAGAGTTGCCCCGATGTCGCCCAAACCCACTTGCCATCTTATCCGCCCTGAAAGCTCTTATGAAGGCAAGCAGGGCCTGAGTTATTTCGCCGGTATCGCCGCCGAAAGCGTCGGCTCTTCCGGCATCTGCATGCATCTGCTGACCATGCCGCCGGGCGCCCGCGCCAAGGCGCATATGCATGAAAGCCATGAAACCGCGATCTATGTGCTCTCCGGCGAAGTCCATACCTGGTACGGCGACCGGCTTGAACAGCATATCGTGGTCAAGGCCGGCGATCTTTTCTACATTCCGGCCGGTGTGCCGCATCTGCCGTCCAATCTGAGCGACAGTCCTGCCTCGGCCGTTATCGCCCGTACCGACCCCAGCGAACAGGAAAGCGTCGTCCTGCTGCCGGAACTGGAAGGGATGGTCGCCTGAGGACTGAGCCGAGACCGGAAAGTTGGCCGTCATCGGCACCGGGAGACTTCGCCCATGACCATGCCGTCCTCATCGGCGATCACCAGTTTCTTGGCATTCTTGGGGCTGCGCTTGACGGTGAATGTGATTGGCGACTGGCCTTCCTCGCCCTCAGCCTCGCACAATGTTTTCAGCACCACCGAGCCGTCGGCTTGCGGCTGCTTTTCGGTGAACGTGCAGGCGCTGGTCGCCGTGATGAATTCGGTGTCGTTGAGCAGCAGCATGTCCTCGGCATAGACCTGCTGGCCGTTCTTGTTGATGCAGCCCGACTTGTTGCCATAAGGCTTGGACAGGTCGACGGCCGCCGCCGCGGAGGCGTGGCCGGCCGCGAGCACAGCAGCCGCGGCAAACAACATGCGAAACCCGCTTTTGGTCACGAACATGATTTCAACGGCCCTATCTCATCAAGGCCGGGGATGGTCACGAAGAACCCGTCCTCTCCTCTGTTGATAATCTTGACGACGTCTGTGGTCGTCCCCTCCTCGCCCTCGGCGAAACAGGTGGAGCTCAACAACTGGGTCGCAGGCGTCGTCGTCAATCGCTGTGCGAACTGGCAGCCACTGCCATAGGTTTCGACGCCGTCGGCGGTCAGCACGACATAATCGTCGCTGTCCTGATAACCGAGCCGTACACCAGCGCAACCGACCTCATTGCCAAAGGAGCCGGCAAGGACGTCAGCCGCCGCCGGCCCGGCGGCAAGGATCACCGCGGCCATTGAGATAATCGCTCCGTGGCTCGCCAAGCTCAAACGCCCGTCGCCGGGATGCCCGTCCGTTCCACCTTGCGCGGCGCGGAAATTTCCTTCCACGTCGACAGCGCCCGGTTGACCGCCGCGTTCGGCTCGCGGCCGACGAACTCGCCATGGCCGGGCTTCGCCTTGACCTCGTTTTCCTCGATCGACAGTTCGCCGCGCGAGAAGACGAAGCGCGGCAGGCCGGTTACCTCAAAACCTTCGAAGACATTGTAGTCGATCACCGACTGCTGCTTCTTGGCCGTGATCTTCTTCTTGCGCTTCGGGTCCCAGACGAGGATGTCGGCGTCCGCGCCTTCGACGATGGCGCCCTTCTTCGGGTACATGTTGAGTATCTTGGCGATGTTGGTCGAGGTCACCGCGACGAACTCGTTCATCGTCAGCCGGCCAGTGTTGACGCCGGTCGTCCACAGCACCGGCAAACGATCCTCGAGCCCGCCGGTGCCATTCGGAATCTTGGTGAAGTCGCCGACGCCGTTGCGCTTCTGTTTGGTGGTGAAGGCACAATGGTCGGTCGCCACCACTTGCAGCGACCCGGCCTGCAGGCCGGCCCACAGCGAATCCTGGTGCCATTTGTTGCGGAAGGGCGGGCTCATGACGCGGCGCGCCGCATGGTCCCAGTCCTTGTTGAAATACTCGCTCTCGTCCAGCGTCAGATGCTGGATCAGCGGCTCGCCGAACACCCGCATGCCTTTCTGCCGCGCGCGGCGGATGGCCTCGTGGGCCTGCTCGCAGGAGACGTGCACGACATAGAGCGGCACGCCGGCCATGTCGGCGATCATGATGGCGCGATTGGTCGCCTCGCCTTCTACTTCCGGCGGACGCGAATAGGCGTGCCCTTCGGGGCCGTTATTGCCCGCCGCCAGCAGCTTCTGCGACAGGGCGGCAACCACGTCGCCATTCTCGGCATGAACCAGCGGCAGCGCGCCGAGATCGGCGCAGCGCTGGAACGACGAATACATCTCGTCGTCATCGACCATCAGCGCGCCCTTGTAGGCCATGAAGTGCTTGAACGAGGTGATGCCCTTGTCGACGACATCAGCCATCTCGTCGAACACCTGCTTGCCCCACCAGGTGATCGCCATGTGGAAAGAATAATCGCAGGACGCTTTCGAAGTCTTGTTATCCCACATCTGCAGGGCCTCGAGCAGCGATTGCTGCGGCGCCGGCAGACAGAAATCGACGACCATCGTCGTGCCGCCAGCAAGCGCGGCCCGCGTGCCGCTCTCGAAATCGTCGGCCGAATAGGTGCCCATGAACGGCATTTCGAGATGGGTGTGCGGGTCGATACCGCCCGGCATCACATAACAGCCGCTGGCGTCGAATTCGTGGTCGCCATGCAGGTCCGGACCGATGGCGACGATCTTGCCTTGCTTGAACAGCACGTCGGCCTTCCACGTGCGGTCGGCGGTGACGACGGTTCCGTTCTTGATGACTTTGGACATTTTCTTGTTCCCTTGTTCTTGTCGCGCTTCTTGCGAGCGGCGTTACGAGGCAGCAGCCTATTGCTTCATTCGACAATCACCGCCGTCTCGACCACCGCATGAAACAGCACATCGGCGCCAGCCGCCGCCCATTCCTTGGAGATCTCCTCGGCCTCGTTATGGCTGAGCCCGTCGACGCAGGGGCACATCACCATAGCCGTCGGTGCGACGCGGTTGATCCAGCAGGCGTCATGGCCGGCGCCGGAGACGATGTTGCGATGCGAGTAGCCGAGCCGTTCGGCGGCGTCGCGAATCGCCTTGACGCAGCCCGGGTCGAAGGTGACAGGGTCGAAATGGCCGACCTGATCGATGGCATATTTGATGTCGAGCGCGTCGCAGATCGTGTCGATGCCTTCGCGGACGCGCCCGTCCATGGCATCCAGCACTTCTTTTTCCGGCGAGCGGATGTCGATGGTGAAGACCGTACGGCCGGCGATGATGTTGCGCGAGTTCGGATAGACCTCCATATGGCCGACCGCGCCCACCGCGTCCGGCTGATAGTCCATGGCAATCTCGTGCACCAGCTCGATCACCCGCGCCATGCCGAGCCCGGCATTGCGCCGCTTCGGCATCGGCGTCGAGCCGGTATGCGCCTCCTTGCCGGTCAGCGTCACCTGCAGCCATTTCAGTCCCTGGCCATGGGTAACGACGCCGATGTCGATGCCCTCGTCCTCGAGGATCGGGCCTTGCTCGATATGCAGTTCGAAGAAAGCGTGGATCTTGCGCTCGCCGACCTTTTCGGTGCCCTTCCAGCCGATGCGTTCGAGTTCCTCGCCGAATTTCTTGCCGTCCTTGTCGACATGCGAGTAGACGTCGGCCTGGTCGAGGACGCCGGCGAACACGCCGGACGCCATCATTGCCGGCGCAAAGCGCGCGCCCTCCTCATTGGTCCAGTTGGTGACGACGATCGGATGCTTTGTCTTGATGCCGAGATCGTTGAGCGAGCGCACGATCTCCAGCCCGCCGAGCACGCCGAGCACACCGTCATATTTGCCGCCGGTCGGCTGGGTATCGAGATGGCTGCCAACGTAAACCGGCGGCAGATTGGGGTCGGTGCCTTCGCGGCGGGCAAACATCGTACCCATCTCGTCGACGCCCATTTCGAGCCCCGCCTCATCGCACCAGCGCTTGAACAGATGCCGACCTTCGCCGTCCTCATCGGTAACAGTCTGGCGATTGTTGCCGCCGGCAATGCCGGGGCCGATCTTCGCCATCTCCATTATCGAATCCCACAAACGGTCTGAATTGATTCGCAGATTCTCGCCAGGAGCGGCCATATTCTAAAACCTCATCGGTTGCGGCACGCCAGCGTCCCCCTCCCCCTCGAGGGGAGGGTGGCCGCGAAGCGGCCGGGTGGGGTCGCCGAACATGCGCGCGACCTTATCCTTGACCACTTGTGCGACATGCCAAGCGCTGTTTATGACATCGGGCTCATCGACGCGAAAGATCTCGAACCCGAGCGATCGCAGATAGGCATCACGGACGGCGTCGTGCCGTTTGCCTCTCTCGTGTTCGTGCAGATCACCATCCACTTCCACGACCAGCTTTGCGGCAAGGCAGGCAAAGTCAACGATATAGGGCCCAATAGGACACTGGCGGCGGAACTTGATGCCGGACGATTTCAGCTCGCGCAGTTCATACCACAGCAGCGATTCGCCCTTGGTCCCATGAACTCGAAGCGCGCGCGCCTTTTGGCGCATTTCGAAACTCACGCGGGTACGGGGCATCAGAGACACCTATGCGGCCGAAAGTCAGGTTGGCGCACTGCCGCACCGACCCCACCCGGCCGCTTCGCGGCCACCCTCCCCTCAAGGGGGAGGGAAAGCTGCACCTGGTTCAATCCACCGCCCTCAGCACTTCGCGCACATGGTCGATCAACTCGTTGATCTGACCCTTGGTGATGATCAGCGGCGGCGACAGCGCGATGATGTCGCCGGTGGTGCGGATCAGCGCACCGCGCTCGAACGCCTTCACAAAAGCCGAGAAGGCGCGTTTCGTCGGCTGGCCGGCGATCGGCGCCAGTTCGATCGCACCGATCAGGCCGATATTGCGGATGTCGATGACGTTCGGCTCGCCCTTCAGCGAATGCAGTGCGTCCTCCCAGTACGGCGCCAGTTCCTCGCCGCGGGTCAAGAGCCCCTCTTCCTTGTAGGTGTCGAGCGTGCCGAGTGCGGCTGCACAGGCGATCGGATTGCCAGAGTAAGTGTAGCCGTGAAAGAACTCGATCATATGCTCGGGGCCGGTCATGAAGGCGTCGTGGATTTCCTTCTTCACGAACACCGCGCCCATTGGGATGACACCGTTGGAGACGCCCTTGGCGGTGGTCATGATATCGGGCGTGACGCCGAAATAGTCGGCGGCAAACGGCGTGCCGAGGCGGCCGAAGCCGGTAATGACCTCGTCGAAGATCAGCAAGATGCCGTGCTTGGTGCAGATCTCGCGCAGCTTCTGCAGATAGCCCTTCGGCGGCAGGATGACGCCGGTGGAACCGGCTACCGGTTCGACGATGACGGCCGCAATAGTCGAGGCGTCATGCAGCGCGACGATGCGCTCCAGCTCGTTGGCCAATTCCGCGCCATGCTCGGGCACGCCCTTGGTGAAGGAGTTCTTTTCCGGCAAATGCGTATGCGGCATGTGGTCGACGCCGCCGAGCAGCGTGCCGAACATCTTGCGGTTGGTGACGATGCCGCCGACCGAGATGCCACCGAAATTGACGCCGTGATAGCCGCGCTCGCGGCCGATCAGACGGGTGCGCGAGCCCTCGCCTTTTGCGCGGTGATAAGCGATCGCCATCTTCAGCGCCGTCTCGACCGATTCCGATCCGGAATTGGTGAAGAACACATGGTCCATGCCCTTCGGCGCGATATCGACCAGGCGGTTGGCCAGTTCGAACACGATCGGATGGCCCATCTGGAACGCGGGTGCGTAGTCGAGTTCGGCCGCTTGGCTCTGGATCGCCTCGGTGATCTTCGGGCGGCAGTGGCCGGCATTGACGCACCACAGGCCGGCAGTGCCGTCGAGAACCTTGCGCCCGTCGCTGGTCGTGTAGTGCATGTCCTTGGCCGACACCATCATGCGCGGCGCCTGCTTGAACTGCCGGTTTGCCGTGAACGGCATCCAGAATGCGCTGAGATCGTTCGGCGTGACTTTCAGCCGGTTGGACATGACCAAGACTTCCCCTTGTAACCTGTTTCGGTGCGGCCAACGCTTGGTCTTTGCTGCGTTTTCGTGCTACGCAAATTTTTGACCGGTTGGACAAACGTTAGCACCGCCTTATCAGCGGTCAAGGGATTACTAGCGGAAATGCGGCTTTCGAAGTGCGCTCCACAGGGCGGAGAAAAACTGGTCCAGAGAATTGGTCCAGGCGCCCGTCACAGTGAAAGCTTTTCGGGGTGACGGGGGCGGTCGAAGGCTCCGCTCCTCGCCGCACCCGCATCCAGCTGGAAAAGCGCGAGCTCATCCTGGAGGCGGCGCTCGAAGTCTTCTCCACCAACGGTTTTCGCGGCTCGACCATCGACCAGATCGCCGAAGCGGCCGGCATGTCGAAGCCGAACCTGCTCTATTATTTCCGTCGCAAGGAGGACATCCACGAGACGCTGATGCAGCGGCTTCTCGACACCTGGCTGGCGCCGCTGCGCGAGCTCGACGACATCGGCGACCCCTTGACCGAACTGCGCAGCTACATCAGGCGCAAGCTCGAAATGGCGCGCGATTTCCCGCGCGAGAGCCGGCTGTTCGCCAACGAGATCCTGCAGGGCGCGCCGCGCATCATGCCGATGCTGGAAGGCGAATTGAAGACGCTGGTCGACGAGAAGGCCAACGTCATCAAGGCCTGGATGCGTGCCGGCAAGATCGCCCGCACCGATCCGTGGCACCTGATCTTCTCGATCTGGGCAACGACGCAGCATTACGCCGATTTCGACGTCCAGGTCCGCGCCGTGCTCGGCCCCGACCGCGGCGGCGACGGCCGCTTCGAGGATGCCGCAAGATTTCTCGAGCAATTGTTCATCGACGGGCTGAAGCCGAAGGGCTGACGACCATGATCCCGAAAAGTGGAAGCCGGTTTTCGGACAAGATCATGGTCAAAACAAAGAAAGGGTTCAGGCGCTGCGCCGCTCGGCCGGAAGCGTCTCCAGCAGCTTTTCGAGCTTGGCGATCGAGTTCTGCTCGGCGAGCGGCGTGTAGACGATCAGCTTCATGTCCGAGCCGTCGTCGATCGACAGGCTCATGTGCTCGAACGCCATGGCGCCGGCCGTCGGATGCCTGACATGCTTCACACCCGACAGTTTGCGGGCCACATCGCGCAGCGGCCACCAGGCGCGAAACTCCGGGCTCGAACGCTCATCAGCGCGATCAGCCGCTCGAAATCCGGGTCGCCGACATATTTGGCGCTTTCCGCCCGGAATGACGCCAGCACGGCGCGCGCCAGTTCCTCCCAGTCGATAAGCAGGCGCCGATGCTGCGGGTTGGTGAAAACCATGTGGACGACGTTGCGGGCATCGCCCTCCAGCAGGCCATAGTCGCCGAACACGGCTGCCGCGGCAGAGTTCCAGGCCAGCACGTCCCAGCGACGCCCAACGACATAGGCCGGCTGCAGGACCAGGCTTTGCAGCATGTGCAGCAAGGGGCCGTCGACTTTTTCAGGCGCGTCGACGCGATGCTCCGGCTGCGGCCGGCCGGCAAGGATGAACAGATGCCGTTTCTCGGCGGCGTCCAGGCGCAACGCCTGACTGAGCGCCGTCAGCACCTCCACCGACGGTCGCACGTCGCGCCCCTGCTCCAGCCATGTGTACCAGGTCGTGCCGACGCCGGCGATCATCGCCACCTCTTCGCGCCGCAGCCCGGGTGTACGCCTGCGCAAGCCCGTCGAGATGCCCGTGGCCGAAGGCGTCAGCCTTTCGCGCCGCGAGCGCAGAAAGGCGCCAAGCTCGCGGCGGCGGCTGTCTTCGGCAGAATGCGTCGGTGAATCCATCGGACCTATTATAGCAGTACCGATACCAGGATAAAGTTTGAACTGTTTGGCAAACGGCTTGCGCCCCATCTTTCCGCTCAGAGCTATGAGATGGAGGCTCCGAACATGGAACTGAAAGACAAGACGATCCTCATCACCGGGTCGACCGACGGCGTCGGCCGCGTCGTCGCGCAACGGCTCGGCGCCGGCGGCGCGCGCATGCTGGTGCATGGCCGCGACGCAAAAAGGGGCAAGGCGACCGTGGCCGAAATCGAATCCGCCGGCGGCAAGGCCGAGCTTCTCGTCGCCGACCTCTCCTCCCTGGCGGAAGTCCGCCGCCTCGCCGAGGCCGTGCGCGCAAGGACCAAGCGGCTCGAAATCCTCATCAACAATGCCGGCGTTGGCACCGCCGGCCCAAACGCGAAACGGCAGGTCAGCGCCGACGGCTACGAGCTGCGCTTTGCGGTCAACTATCTCGCCGGCTTCCTGCTCACCACGGAGCTGCTGCCGCTGCTCAAGTCCAGCGCGCCGGCGCGCATCGTCAACGTCGCCTCGGCCGGCCAGCAGGCGATCGACTTCGACGACGTCATGCAGACCCGCTCCTATGACGGCGCCCGTGCCTACTGCCAGAGCAAGCTGGCGCAGATCATGTTCACCATCGATCTGGCAGAGCAGCTGAACGGCACCGGCGTCACGGTCAACAGCCTGCATCCGGCAAGCTACATGAACACTACGATGGTGCGGCAGGCCGGCATCACACCCTGGAGCTCGGTCGAAACCGGCGCCAAGGCCATCATCAACCTCGCGACGTCGCCCGCGCTCGAAGGGCGAAGCGGCCTCTATTTCGACGGCCAAAGGCAATCCCGCGCCGATGCGCAAGCCTATGACGCGAAGGCACGACGCCAATTGCGGGAATCGAGCCTCGGTCTTGCCGGGCTCGCACCGGCTTCCGCAACATCGAAGAAAGAGGATTCATGATCGAGAAAACGCAGCACACCGTGGTCGTCGGCGGCTCCTCCGGCATCGGCCTCGCCACCGCGAAAAAGCTGCTTGGCCCGGGCATGAAGGTGACCATCACCGGGCGCAGCAGGGAAAGGCTCGACAATGCATGGCAAAGCCTTGGCGGCGCCGTCGAAAAAGCTGCCTTCGATGCCGCGAAGCCGGACGAGGTTCGCCGGTTCTTCAACGAACTCGGCCCTTTCGATCACCTGGTGCTGGCCGCCAGCGGCGGCAAGGGCCTCGGCCCGTTCGAAACGCTTGACCTGACCGACATCGGCGGCGGCGTCGACGAGAAAGTCCGGCCACAGCTCTCCTGCCTGCAGGCCGCCTTGCCGACGCTGAACAAGAGCGGCTCGGTGACTTTCATCTCGGCGGTGTCGGCGCAATTGTCGGCGCCGGGTGTCGCCGGCATCGCCGCCGTCAACGGCATGCTGCTGACCGTGGTGCCGATCCTGGCAATGGAGCTGAAGCCGTTACGCGTCAATGTCGTGGCACCGGGCGTCATCGACACGCCCTGGTGGGACTTTTTGCCCGATGAACAGCGCCATGCCGTGTTTGCCGAGTATGCCGGCAAGACGCCCGTCGGCCGCATCGGCCGCGCCGAGGATGTCGCCGAGGCGATCGCGTTCCTGGTTTCGAACAGCTTCGTCACCGGCCAGGTGCTGACCTGCGACGGCGGCTTGCGGTATGCGGCATAGAGCGGCTGCCTCCGCGAGGCGGCGGTGGCTGTCAAAGCGACTGCGCGATCATCGCCAGAAATCCTCCGGTCAGCGCCACGTTGCCGACAAAGCCATTGATGCGAGACGCACGTTCAGGTCCTTGATGATCCCAGAAATTATGGAACATCGGCGTAGCGATGATCAGGAACAGGATCAGGCATGCCGCTGCCGGAGCGGTCCAGATGCCCGCGATCACCAGTGCTCCGGCAATGATCTGCAGGACGATCCCCAGCCACAGCACCAGCCGTGCCTGCGGCACGCCGCGCGTCGTCATCAATTGGCTCACCAACGCCGCGTTCTGAATGTTGCGCAGGCCGGCAAAGACAAAGGCGCCGCCAAGCAGCAAGCGGGCGGCGAATAGGATCTCACTATCAAAGTTTGAAAACATGCTGTCGGGTCGTTGAGCAGAAAAGAGGCGCGCGGCGGAAGGCCGCGCGCCTGGTCCATGCTCAAGCGGCCAAGACTGCTGGCATCGGATGGATTGCATGAAACGGAACGCAAAGCCGGTTCCAGGTGTTGATCATGCCAAGCGCAACCGAGAGCTTGACCAGTTCCTCTTCCGAGAAATGCTCGAGCGTCCGTGCATAGAGTTCGTCCGAGACACCGTTATCGGCGATCTTCGTCAGCGCGTCGCTCCAGGCGAAAGCGGCCCGCTCGCGCTCAGAAAACAGCGGCGATTCCTTCCAGGCGGAGACGAGATAGAGCCGCTGCTCGCTCTCGCCGTCGCGGCGGGCTTCGCGGCTGTGCATCTCGACGCAATACGAGCAGCCGTTGATCTGCGAAGCGCGCAGCTTGATAAGGTGCAACAGGCTTTCTTCGAGCCCGCATTCGTCGACTGCCTTGTTGAGCGCCGACACCGCCTTCATGAGTTCCGGCGCCGCGCCGAAAAATTGCAGCCTCTCTCTCATCGTCTTTAGCCTTTCATGCTTGCTTGGTTGAACTTGATTTCTGCGGCCGCCGATGGCGCTCGACGAAGGCGCAGTTCGCGGCGACCGAACGGGGATCGGCATCGGCAGTGTATTCTGCAACGATGTCGGACAGCCGGGCCTCGGCAAGAGCGGCGCGATAGGCGCGCTCGGCCTTCAGCATCGCCACCTTGATGCCGCAGGGTTTGACATAGACCGAAGCATCGAGCCTGGCGGGGCCGCGCTGGCGGATTTCGGCGCAGCGGAATGCCGGTTCACGTCCTTCTACGGCGAGCACGATGTCGAGCAGCGTTATGCGTTCGGCCGGTCGCGCCAGCCGGTAGCCGCCGGACGGCCCCGGCACCGATTCCAGAATGCCCGACGCCGTCAGCATATTGAGATGCTTGAGGAGATAGCTCGGCGACAGCCCGAACGCTTCGGCCATGGCCGCACCCGGCATGGTCGCCGCGCCCTCCATGCCGGCAAGCATCGCGGCGCAGTGGATGGCCGCTTCGACGCCCTCGCCCAGTTTCATTTCCCTCTCCTGTTCATGGATATATGGTATCCTGGATAATTTACATCTGCAATAGCCATTTGAAAAAAAGCGGCGCCCGCAGGTGCCGCTTTTCCATAACGGGCCGTGCCCTATTCCGCCGCCGCCTTGGCCATCGGATTGTTCGGATGCGTCGTCCAGTTGGCATAGATCGGCGACACCGGCCTGCCGGTGCGCTGGTCCATCACGCCGACCGCCAGCGGCTCCATGGTGATGCAGTTCTCGACCGGACAGACATTGACGCAGAGATTGCAGCCGACGCATTCGGCCTCGATCACCTCGAAATGCCTGACGCCGTCCACGATTGCGGTAATCGCCTGGTGTGAGGTGTCCTCGCAGGCGATGTGGCAGCGGCCGCATTTGATGCAGGCGTCCTGGTCGATATGCGCCTTGGCGACGTAGTTGAGGTTGAGATACTGCCAGTCGGTGACGTTGGGCGTGGCGCGGCCGACGATGTCGTCGAGCGTGGCATGGCCCTTTTCGTCCATCCAGTTTTCCAGGCCGGCGATCATCTCCTGCACGATCTTGAAGCCATAGGTCATCGCCGCCGTGCAGACCTGCACATTGCCGGCGCCGAGCGCCATGAATTCGGCGGCGTCACGCCAGGTGGTGATGCCGCCGATGCCGGAGATCGGCAGGCCCTTCGTTTCCGGATCGCGCGCGATCTCGGCCACCATGTTCATGGCGATCGGCTTCACCGCCGGACCGCAATAGCCGCCATGCGAACCCTTGCCGTCGATTGTTGGTTCGGGTGCGAAATTGTCGAGATTGACGCCGGTGATCGAATTGATTGTGTTGATCAGCGACACCGCGTCGGTGCCGCCGGCAAGGGCAGCGCGTGCCGGCTTGCGGATGTCGGCGATGTTGGGCGTCAGCTTGGTGATCACCGGCATGCGGGTGTTGGCCTTGCACCAGCGCACCACCATTTCGATGTATTCCGGCACCTGGCCGACCGCCGCACCCATGCCGCGTTCCGACATGCCGTGCGGGCAGCCGAAATTGAGCTCGATGCCATCGGCGCCGGTTTCCTCGACCACCGGCAGGATCGCCTTCCAGGCGTGCTCCTCGCACGGCACCATCAGCGACACGACGATCGCCCGGTCGGGCCAGTCCATCTTGACCTGCTTGATCTCGCGCAGATTGACCTGCAGGTCGCGGTCGGTAATCAGCTCGATATTGTTCAGGCCAAGCAAGCGGCGGTCGGCGCCCCAGATAGCGCCATAGCGCGGGCCGTTGACGTTGACCACCGGCGGGCCCTCTTCGCCGAGCGTCTTCCAGACAACGCCGCCCCAGCCGGCCTTGAAGGCGCGGATGACGTTATAGGCCTTGTCGGTCGGCGGCGCCGAGGCCAGCCAGAACGGGTTCGGCGATTTGATGCCGACGAAATTGTTGCGGATGTCTGCCATGCTCATGCCCTCCCGTTCGAGGTCAGTGCCCGATGAATGCTTTCCGCCGCATCGCGGCCTTGCGCGACGGCCGAGACCGTGAGGTCGTCGCCGCCGAAGATGCAGTCGCCGCCGGCCCAGACGTTTGGCAGCGAGGTGCGGCCTTCGGCGTCGACCTTGATGCGGCCGGCTTCCAGGGCAAGCAAGGCCCCGCTGCCGTTGAGCGCAGCCGGAACAAAGCTCTGGCCGATCGCCTTGAATACCTGGTCGGCGGCCAGCGTCAGCCGCTCGCCAGTGCCGACGAGCCGGTCGCCGTCCATCGCGGTGTGTTCGAGCTCGATCGCCGACACCTTGCCGCCATCGGCAATGACCCGCTTCGGCTGCAGCCAGTGACGGATAGTGACGCCGTTGGCGGCAGCCAGATCCTGCTCGAATTCGGAGGCGTTCATGTGCTCCTGGCCGCGCCGGTAGCAGATCGTCACCTCTTCGGCGCCGAGCAGCTTCGATTGCACCGCCGCGTCGATCGCCGTCATGCCGCCGCCGATGACGACAACACGCCGGCCGACCGGCAGGCTGGCCAGATCACTGGCCTGACGAAGCTCGGCAATGAACTCGACGGCATTGGTGACGCCTTGCGCCTCCTCGCCATCCGCTCGCAAGGCATTGACGCCGGCAAGCCCCATGCCGAGGAACACCGCATCGTAATTCCTGGTCAGGTCCGACAGCTGGTAATCACGGCCGAGCGCCTTGCCGTTCTGGATGTCGATGCCGCCGATCGACGTGACATAGTCGACTTCGGCCTGGGCAAAATTGTCGACGCTTTTATAAGCGGCGATACCGTACTCATTGAGGCCGCCGGGCTTCGGGCGGGCTTCCAGGATGGTCACGTCGTGGCCATGACGGGCGAGCCGATGCGCGGCTGCAAGCCCGGCCGGTCCGGCGCCGACCACGGCGACCGTCTTGCCGGTCGGTTCGGAGCGCTTGTAGAACTGCTTGTTTTCGGCCATGGCGACATCGGTGGCGTAGCGCTGCAGGCGACCAATCTGCACCGGCTTGCCTTCGGCCACCTCACGCACGCAGACTTCTTCGCATAGCGTCTCGGTCGGGCAGACGCGGGCGCACATGCCGCCCAAAATGTTCTGATCAAAAATAGTCTTGGCTGAGCCGATCGGATTGCCCGTCGAAATCTGGCGAATGAACAGCGGGATGTCGATCGAGGTCGGGCATGCATTCATGCACGGCGCGTCGTAGCAGAAATAGCAGCGGTCGGACTCGACCAGCGCCTCGTGATGATCGAGCGGCGGATGCAGGTCGGCGAAATTGTCGGCATATTGTTCCGGCGAAAGTCGCCCGCCGGCAATGCCTTGCTTGAACTGGCCTTCTGGCATCGTCAGTTCCCCATGTTCTTGTTTTGGGGGAGGCTAGCACGTTTTATTTTTTTATCAATTGGTCAATTTTCGGCGCAAGCGACTGAAAGGGTTGACCAAAACATGATAGATGAACTCATGTTTTCGAGATGGGGGCAATCACGATGCGGACAGAGGGTCGATCTCAGGGTCACTGCCATGGGTCGACCTGATCTCGTCGGCGACCAGCTCTTGCAACCGCCACAGGTTGCGGTCGCGAATGCCGAACTCTTCCAGATGATGGACGGTGTTGAAGAGATATTCGGCACCGGACCCGACATGCCCGCATGCTCTTGCCAGCACCCGCGCAACCTTTTCCAGCGGCCGTTTTAGCGAGGTGCCCCTGCCGGTTATGCCGACCCAGAAGCCCAGCGCCCTGATTGTGCCTTGCGCCGTGCGCACGGGAAGCCATCTGACCGAGCCGACACTCTCGTGATCATCGATCTCGCGCCGAAGCAGCCTTTCGATCTGCAGCGGCTTTTCGCCCTCCGGCAAGCGATGGATCACGCCATTGCATCGCCCGCCACGCTCGAGCGCCATCGTCAGCCCGGGCTACGCGGCGCTGCCGCGCCAGCGGGCGATGTCGAGGCAGAAGGACCGATGCCAGCCAAAGGCGGTGGCGCGCTGTCGTTCGACGGATTCGAAGGCCGGCTTCCAGATCAGCGAGCCATAGGCGAATACCCATAACGGCCCCTTGTCTGCTTCATCAGACAGACGCAAGGCAAGGTCTTGGAAATCCTCATCGGTCAACTGCGTCCAGCTTCCATCGGGACCGGGATCGGCCTCCTCCCGATGGCATAGCGCGACAAGTTCGGAAGTGAGCGACATCCGGCGCATGGATCGACATCCCCCGTTGACGGCAAGGAAAGTCGAAAACCGCAAGGCGCGCAACCCCACAACATTTCCGATTTTCTCGCCGTTTTTTGGTTGGCCGTCGGATTTTTGTCGTGAAGATCGTCCTAGGATGGATCGCGCATGATCGATGTATGAACCGCAAGGAGCACGACAATGCCACAGTCCCCGATGCCTTTCTTCTGGTACGAGCTGATGACCACCGATCTCGACGCCGCCGAGGCGTTTTACACAGCCGTGGTGGGCTGGAAAGGACAGCCTTTCGACGGGGCGCCGGGAATGCCGCGCTATATCGTCATGAATGTCGGCGAGCGCGGCGTCGGCGGGCTGATGACGCTGCCCGAGGACGCGCGCAAGATGGGCATGCCGCCGGCCTGGATCGGTTATATCCTCACCAGGGACATCGATGCGGCAACAGCCTCCCTCAAGAAAGCTGGTGGCGCGGTTCACCGCGAGCCCGACGACATTCCGGGTGTCGGCCGCTTTGCCGTCGTTGCCGATCCGCAAGGCGCGATGTTCAACTTCCTGCAGCCCAGCGGCCCAGACCAGCAGCCGCTACCATTGGCGACACCCGGCAACATTGGCTGGCATGAGCTCTATACGTCCGACTGGAAGGCGGCGCTCGATTTCTATTCCAGCCAGTTCGGCTGGACCAAGGGCGACGCCATGGACATGGGCCCAATGGGCACATACCAGCTCTTTGCCTTCGGCGGCGAACCCGTTGGCGGCATGATGAACAAGCCCGAACAGATCCCGGTGCCGGTCTGGCAGTTCTATTTCAACGTGCCCGGCATCGACGCGGCAGCCAAGCGCGTCACCGACAATGGCGGCAAGATCCTGATGGGCCCGATGGAGGTCCCCGGCGGCAGCTGGGTCGTGCAATGCACGGACCCGCAAGGTGCCCATTTCGCGCTGATGGCGCCGGTGCGGTAACAGGCCGCGCTATTCGCGGGGCCGCCATCGTGCGGCCCCCAAGCTGCAGCACTCCTCACGACTCTCCTCACCGACAATTGATGGCAGGCCGGACTATGTGAATGGTCCGGCCTTTGGCGTTGTTCTATGGCCGGGCGAGGTGAAAATGGAGTCATGCATGAAGCTTTTCGAAGGCCTCGCCAGATATCAACCCTTCGCCCTTGCCGCTTTGCGCATCATGACGGCGCTGCAATTCCTGGAGCACGGCACCCAAAAATTATTCAACTTTCCGGTCAGCGATCATGCCGGCGCCCTGAGCGGGCTGTCGCTGACAGCGGGCATCCTCGAATTCGCCGGTGGCATCCTGCTGGCATTGGGGCTTTTGACCAGGCCGGTTGCATTCCTTCTCTGCGGCGAAATGGCGATCGCCTATTTCATAGCGCACGTGCCGCAGGGCTTCTTTCCGGTCAACAATGGCGGCGATTCGGCGATCTCGTTCTGCTTCATTTTCCTCTATCTGGTGTTTGCCGGGCCAGGCGCCCTGGCGCTGGACAACCGCCGCAGCGCCTGAGCTTCAACAATTGCGAATCTCAGCCGCGCATCCGCTCGAAATTGGCGTCGAACAGCGGTGTCTGCTGCATGCGCGCAGCGTGACGCTTGCCCAATAGCTCGATCTCGAAACCGTCGGCCTCATCGGCGATCTCTTTCGGCACATAACCGATGGCGACGGACTTTTTGGAATGATGTGCGTAGCCGCCCGACGTGACCCAGCCACGCACGGCGCCGCCATGCCAGATCGGCTCGTCGCCGATGACGTCGGCATCGACAGCATCGACGACGAAGGCGCGCAGACGCAGTCTGCCGCCTTGCTTGCGCTCTGCCAGCGCTGCCTTCTTGCCGATGAAATCGGCCTCCTTGCCATAGGCGACGAAGCGGTCGAGCCCGGCCTCGAGCGGCCCATAGATCGGCCGGTATTCGCGCGCCCATGAACCGTAATTCTTCTCCAGCCGCAGCGCATTGAGCGCGCGCGAGCCGAACAGGCCGATGCCGAACTCTTCGCCCGCCGCCATCAGGGTCTGGTAGGCGGCACGCTGATACTCCGGCGCCACCCAGATCTCGTAGCCGAGATCGCCGGTGTAGCTGACGCGGCCGACCAGGCACGGCGCCATGCCGATATCCATCTTGGCGATGGCCATGAATGGAAACGCGGTGTTCGAGACACCAGATCGTGTGACCTTTTCAAGAAGGTTCCGCGCCCTAGGCCCGGCGATCGACAGCCCCGTGAGTTTTGCTCCCAGCGCTTCGATGCCGACCGAGCCGTCCTGCGGCAGATGCGCCTCGAACCAGCGCATGTGATACTGTTCGGCGATGCCGGAGCCGGCCAGGAACCAATCGTCACTTTCAGAATTGCCGAGATTGGCCAGCGTGAAATCGCCGATCAGCCTGCCGTCTTCCTTCAGCATCGGCGCCAGCGTCATGCGGCCGAGTTTCGGCAGCTTGCAGGCAAGCAAGCGGTCGAGCCAGGCTGCAGCGCCCTCGCCGGTTACTCTGTATTTGGCGAATGACGAGATTTCCGACAGACCAACGCGTTGCCGAACCGTCTCCACTTCTTTCGCGACGTGCTCGAAATCACTCGAGCGGCGCCAGGAGAATTCGTCCTTGACGCCTTCGGGCGCGTACCACAGCGGCACCTCCAGCCCGAAGGCGACGCCCCATTGCGCGCCTTTGGCCGACAACAGATCGTAGACCGGCGTCGTCTTGAGCGGCCGTCCAGCCGGCAACTCCTCGTTCGGGAAGCGGATCGAAAACCGCCGCGAATAATTCTCGCGCACCTTGGCGTTGGTGTAGGCCATCGTGGCCCAGTCGCCGTAGCGCGAAACGTCCATCGCCCAGATATCGGCACCGGGATCGCCCTCGATCATCCAGTTCGACAGCGCCAGCCCGACGCCGCCACCCTGTGAGAACCCCGCCATGACACCACAGGCCACCCAGAATCCCGGTAGGCCGCGCACCGGGCCGACCAGCGGATTGCCGTCCGGGGCGAAGGTGAAGGGCCCGTTGATGATCTGCTTGATGCCGGTATTCTGGAAGGCCGGGAAATGCCGGAAGCCGACTTCCAGCGACGGCGCAATGCGGTCGATGTCGGGCTCGAGCAGTTCGTGGCCGAAATTCCATGGCGTCTGGAATTCGGACCATGGCTTGTTGGCCTTTTCATAAGTGCCCATCAGCATGCCGCCGCGTTCCTGGCGCAGATAGAGCTCGCCGTCGAAGTCGACCGCATGGATGATCTCCGTGCCGGTCTTCTGGTTCCAGGCGGCGACCTCCGGCATGTCCTCGGTGATCAGGTACATGTGCTCCATCGCCAGCACCGGCAGCTCCAGCCCAACCATGCGGCCGACCTCGCGCGCCCACAGTCCACCGGCATTGACGACATGTTCGGCCACCACCTCGCCCTTGTTGGTGATGACGCGCCACAAGCCGTCGGCGCGCTGCACAATGTCCTCAACCTTGGTGAAGCGCTCGACCTCAGCACCAAGCTTCCTCGCGGCCTTGGCATAGGCGTGGGTAACGCCGGACGGATCGAGATGACCGTCCTCCTTGTTGCGCACCGCACCGACGAACTGCTTGGGATCGAGCAACGGCATCAGCTCGGCAGCCTCGTTCGGCGATATCTCCTCGAGCTCGATGCCGAGATAGCGGCCCTTGGCGACGACGCCGCGCAGCCAGTCGAGCCGCGCCTCGGTCGCCGCCAGCAGCACGCCGCCGGTCAAATGCACGCCGGTCGCCTGGCCGGACAGCTCCTCGATCTCCTTGTAGAGCGAGATCGTGTATTTCTGCAGCTTGGCGACGTTGGGGTCGCCATTGATCGTGTGCATGCCGCCGGCCGCGTGCCAAGTCGAGCCGGAGGTCAATTCATCGCGCTCCAGAAGCACAATGTCGGTCCAGCCGTGGCGGGCCAGATGGAACAGCACGGAGCACCCGACGACACCACCGCCGATGACCACGACCTTTGCATGCGATTTCATGAGGTTCTCGTTATTTCAAAGGGTTGGATGGGTTTCATGATTCTGGAGGAGAAGAGAATGAATCCAAATAAGAAGACTGGCGCTTAAGGCTCGCTTTGCCCGATCGCTTCCTTGCGCTTGGCCACGTACGCCTCCAGCGCCTCGCGCCGAGAGATATCCATCACCGGCTCGACATAGTCCTCCAGCGCCTTCTTCCATAGCCGGGTCGCCCGCGCCGTGGCGTCGAGCCCGCCGGCCTCCTGCCAGGCCTCGAAATTCTGCCAGTTGGACAGCATCGGCTGATAGAATGCCGTGGCATAGCGCTCCAGCGTGTGCGGCTCGCCGAAGAAGTGGCCGCCGGTCGGCACTGCCCCCAAAGCCTCGACGGCAAGCTCGGCCTCGTTGACTTCGATTGGGCGCAAAAACTCCATCATGTGCTGGATCATCTCGACGTCGATGATGAACTTTTCGAACGACGCAGTCAGCCCGCCCTCCTGCCAGCCGGCGGCATGGTAGACGAGGTTGCCGTGGCCGAGCACCGCCCCCCAAAGCGCCATCAGCGTCTCATAGGCGCCTTGCGCGTCGGCGGCATTGGAGGCCGAGCCCGGCGTCGTGCGGTAAGGTAGATTGTAATGCCGCGCCAGTTGTCCGGATGCGATGTTCGCCTTGGTGTTTTCAGGCGTGCCGAAGGCTGGCGCACCCGACTTCATGTCGACATTCGAGGTGAAGGCGCCATACATCACCGGTGCGCCGGGACGCACGAGTTGCGTCAGCACCACGCCGAACAGCGCTTCGGCATTCTGCTGGGCGAGCGCGCCGGCAAGCGTCACCGGGCTCATCGCGCCCATCAGCGTGAACGGCGTCACCGCGACCGATTGGCCGAACTCGCCCATGGTCATCAATCCTTCGGCCATCATCTCGTCGAAGCGGCGCGGCGAGTTGACCGAAATGATGGTGGTGACGCCGGGATCGTCGCGCGTCTCGTCAAGCGTCAGTCCGCGCGCGATTGCCATCATTTCGATGCCGTCGAGCGCCCTGCCCCGGCCGATGGCCGAGACGTGAAAGCTTTTGTCGGTCAGTGTCAGATTGGCGAAATAGGTGTCGAGATGACGGGAATTCGCCGGCAGTTCCACCGGCGCGCAGACCTGGTTGCCGAGCATATGGATGCAGTTGAAGTGCTGGGCCAGCCGGACGAGGTCGGAATAATCGCGCAAATTGCCGGCACGGCGGCCGCGCTCCATGTCGTGCACATTGGGTGGCCCGGCGACCAGCGTGAAGTTGATGGTGTTGCCGCCGAGATGAACAGCGTGAGCCGGGTTGCGCGGCGTCAACGTATAGCTGGACTGCGTCGTCTTCAGCGCTTCCTCGATCATGCCGCGATCGATGCGGACGTTCATCGAGGCATGATCGACCTTGGCTCCGGCCTTCTCGAACAGCGACAGCGCCCGCGGGCTCATCACCTCGATGCCGAAATTCTCCAGGATATGCATCGACGCCTGGTGGATCGCCTCGATCTGGTCGGCCGAGAGCATCGCCATCGGCGGATAAGGGTTTGTCACCCGCCTGAGCGGCAGTTGCGGGATGGCGGTCGGTCCCCTGTTGCTGGTTCGCTCGGCGCCGCGCTTGCGTCTTGGTTCGCTCATGCGGCGCATCAAAGCGCCGGCACGAGGATCGAGCTGTCAGAAATCCGCCATTTGCGGGCGTGATTTTAGCCAAGGCGTCATACCGGGAATTTCACATCGGTAAAAGCGACAACAAACGTCGGAATGTTGATACTTGCTCTGCGCCAGCCAAAGCGGCCGATGAGCCGTTAAGGAACGCAGCAAGATTCCTTTTATGTTTTCGGCCTAATGCTCTTCCAATGCATAGTTCGAGTTTTAGTAAAATTGTAGCTGTCACCGTGCCGCTGGCGCTTTCGGCCTGCGCGACGCCGCCGAGCCATATCAACGATGTCTGCGCCGTTTTCGACCAGAATGACGGCTGGTTCGACAACTGGCAGGCAGCGGCACAACGCGCCGAGCAGAAATACGGCGTGCCGGTTCCGGTGCTGATGGCGACGGTGCGCAAGGAATCCGGCTTTAAGAGCAATGCCAGGCCGCCACGCACCAAGCTGCTGGGCTTCATTCCCTGGAAACATATCTCCAGCGCCACCGGCTTCTCGCAGGCGCTCGACGGCACCTGGGCGCAATACCAGAGCGAGACCGGCAGCTGGGCAGCGCGCCGCACCCGCTTTGCCGATGCCGTCGATTTCGTCGGCTGGTACCATTCGAAAACCGCCGACACGTTCGACGTCGCCCGCAACGACACCTACAATCTGTATCTCGCCTACTATCTCGGCTGGAACGCCTACAAGCGCGGCAATCGCGGCGACGCCGACGTGCAGCGCTATGCGCACGCCACCGAGCAGATGGCGCAGGACTACGCCGCGCAGCTACGGCAATGCGCGCCCTGAGCAGGTTAACGGCATTCAATCGCCCTTGCGTTTGCGCGGCTTGCGCGTGGCTTTCTCCGCCTGGCGGCCGTCGCCGACAGTCTGCGGCATGATCGGTGCTGACGCACTATTGGCCGAACTTGAAATGCCACCTGTCTCTGAAACCTCGTCGCGAACCTCGTGACGGCGGGCTTTGGCGACCGCTTCTCCATTCTCTGCCACCTGCCCCTCGGCATCGGCTTCCGCGCTGCCTGTCTTGCCGTGTGGACGCTTGGGCGGATCACCGGCAAAGCCCGGACCAGTGCCGTGCGGTGCATCGTCCGGCACGCCCTCAAGCGCGGCATGCTCCTTGTCGAATTTGATCACCGGCTCCATCTTCGCCAACACGTCGTCGGCCAGCCAGCACAGGCTCATATGGCCGTCGCCGAGATGCTTGACCGGCGGCACTTTGGTTTCGCAAAGATTGTCCGGCACCAGCTTCTTGTAGCCGCAGCGCGTCTGGAACGGACAGCCTGAGGGCGGATTCATCGCCGACGGAATGTCGCCTTCGAGCACGATGTGTCTTTTCACCACGCTGGTGTCGGCAATCGGGATCGCCGACAGCAGCGCCTCGGTGTAGGGGTGATAGGGCGGTGAAAAGATCTGGTCGGTCGTGCCTTGCTCGACGATGTAGCCGAGATACATGACGACGACGCGGTCGGCGATGTAGCGCACCACCGACAAATCGTGGCTGATGAACAGCATCGTCGTCTTGTTCTTGCGCTGGATGTCCATCAAAAGCTCGGTGACCGCCGCCTGCACGGACACATCCAATGCCGAGACCGGCTCGTCGGCCACCACCACCTTGGCGTCGCCGGCAAACGCCCGCGCAACGCCGATGCGCTGTTTCTGGCCACCTGAAAGCTGGCGCGGCTTGCGCGTCTCGAACGCCCTCGGCAGCTTCACGAGGTCGAGCAATTCCAGCATCCGCTTGCGTCGGTCGGCCACCGTGTTGCCGACATTGAACTTTTCCAGCGTACGGATGATCTGCGAACCGACCGAATGGCTGGGGTTGAGTGTGTCGAACGGATTTTGAAACACCATCTGGATCGACGATACCGTGTCGACGCTGCGCTTCTCGATCCCGGTCGACTGGATCTCCTTATTGCCGAGCTTCACGCGGCCGGAGCTTGCCGTTTCGAGGCCGAGCAGCACCTTGGCCAGGGTCGATTTTCCGCAGCCGGATTCGCCGACGATAGCGACGGTTTCGGATTCGCGCGCCATGAACGAGATCGTCTCATTGGCCTTGACGACACGGCCCTCGCTCGAGCCGAACACTTCGCTGCCGCCGACCTTGTAGTACTTCCTGAGGTCTTCGATCTGGAGCACCGGCGCACCGGGCACCACCCGCTCGTTGACCTTCTTGGCGCCGGGCGGCAGCGCCTCCCAGTCGATTTCGTTGAAGCGCACGCAGCGCGAGAAATGCCCGTCATGGCCTTCGACCGCGATCATCGGAATTTCGGCGGCGTTGCAGACGCCCTCGACGAAATGATGGCAGCGCGGGCCGAAATTGCAGCCCTTCGGCCGCTCGTGCGGCAGCGGCAACTGCCCCGGGATCGAGATCAGCGGCCGCGAATTCTTGTCGGCGCCTGGCAGCGGGATCGAGCGGAACAGGCCTTGCGTGTAGGGATGGCGCATCCGGTCGAAGACGTCCTTGATCTTGCCTGTCTCCACCGCTTCGCCCGAATACATCACCGTGATGCGGTCGCAGGTCTCCAGGATCAGGCCGAGATTGTGCGACACGAAGATCATCGAGGTGCCGAACTTCTCGCCCAGCCCCTTGACCAGGTCGACGATGCCGGCCTCAACCGTCACGTCGAGCGCCGTCGTCGGCTCGTCGAGCAGAAGCAGCGCAGGCTTCGACAGCAGCGCCATGGCAATGACGATGCGCTGCTGCTGGCCGCCGGAAAGCTGGTGCGGGTAGGAACGCATCATGCGCTCGGGATCCGGCAGCTTCACCGCGCGCACCATGTCCAGGGCGCGTTTGTAAGCTTCGTCCTTCGACACCTTGTCGTGGATCAGCGGCACTTCCATCAGTTGCTGGCCGACCTTCATCGCCGGGTTGAGGCTGGCCATCGGCTCCTGGTAGATCATCGCGATCTTGTTGCCGCGGATGGCGCGCAGTTCCTCGTCGGACAGTTCTCCCATGTCCTTGCCCTGGAACTTGATCTTTCCGCCGACGATCCTTCCGATATTGGACAGGTCGCGCATGATGCCAAGCGACACGGTCGACTTGCCGCAGCCGGATTCGCCGACAATGCCCATCGCCTCGCCGGGCATGACCGTGCAGGAAAAATCCATGACGGCCGGGATCTCTCCCTTGCGGGTGAAGAAGGAGATCGACAGGTTCTCGATCTCGATGATCGGCCCATTGGTCGGCTTGGCGGGATTTCGAACTGCCTCATTCATGGGTCGCTCCAATCCTTATTCTTCAGGCATGTCGGGCCGAACCCGGCATCCAATCTTTCCCGGCATCAATCTTTCATCGACTGTTCGCGCAACGAATCCGCCAGGAGGTTGAGGCCGAGCACGAACGACATCAATGCGATCGTCGGCGGCAGCGCCGGGTGGATGAAGGAGCGCAGCAGCCGGCTGGCATCCTTGATCGCCGTGCCCCAGTCCGGGCTTTCCGGCGCCAGCCCCAGCCCGAAATAGCCGAGCGTGCCGAGCAGGATGGTGGTGTAGCCGATGCGCAGGCAGGCGTCTACGATCAGCGGCCCGCGCGCATTGGGCAATATCTCCCACAGCATGATGTACCAGGGCGATTCACCGCGCGTCTGCGCCGCCGCAACATAGTCGCGCGTCTTGATGTCCATGACCAGGCCGCGCACGATGCGGAACACGCCGGGGCTGGAGGCGAACACCACCGCCACGAAGATGTTGAGCTGGTTGGGATCGATGTGAATGATCTTGAACGGATCGGCGTCGAAGACAAGGCCGGCATAGATCCAGCCGCCAACGACCAACGTCAGGCCAAGCAGGATATAGAGGCGGTCGGGCCGATTCTTGTAGCGCGTCCAGAACAGCACGCTGAAGAAGATGATCGGAAACAGGAAGAACAGCCCGGCCATCGCGTAGGGGATCGGCGTGTCCATGATGCCTGGCGTCACCAGCAGGTAGAACAGGAGGATCACCGGGAAGGCCAGCACAAGGTTGGCGAGGAAGGAGAGCACTGTATCGATCCTGCCGCCATAGTAGCCGGCCGGCAGGCCGAGCGTGATGCCGACCATCAGTGCAAAACCGGTTGCCGCCGGCGCGATGATCAGCACGATCTGGCTGCCATAGACCATTCGGCTGAACACGTCGCGGGCGAGCTTGTCGCCGCCGAAGAGATAGGCGAGCCCCGATTGCGGATCGATCGCGCCCGGCAGCGCGTCCTTCATGATCGGCACTTGGGCAAGCGGATCGAAGGGCGCGACAGTCGATGCGAAGATCGCCGTGAACAGCCAGAACAGGCAGATGCCGACGCCGACGATGCCGACGCCGCTGTCGAAAAGCTGGCCGTAAAGGCCAAGCTTCTTCTTGTAGCCGAAGCTCGCTCCCATCACCAGGGCGAGAGCGATCCAGACCGGCCAGAAGCGGGCAAGCACGCCGAGTACGACGTTGAAGGCGCTGAGATATTCGACCTGCATCCGCCCGGTCTCCTATTGAACTCTGATGCGCGGATTGAGGAAGGCATAGCCGACATCGGAGATGAGCTGTGTGATCAGGACGATAAACACCGAGACCAGCGAGCAGCCGAGCAGAAGATCGATGTCGTTGTTGCCGGCGGCCTCGACCAGCGTGTAGCCGAACCCCTGGTAGCGGAACATCACCTCGACGATGACGACGCCGGTGAGCAGCCAGGGGAACTGCAGCATGATGACCGTGAACGGTGCGATCAGGGCGTTGCGCAGAGCGTGCTTGACCACCACGCTGCCGAAGGAGAGACCCTTCAGCCGGGCGGTGCGGATATATTGCTGTGTCATCACCTCGACCATCGAGGCGCGGGTCATGCGAGCGATGTAGCCGATGCCGTAGATCGCCAGCGTCATCACCGGCAAGGTGAAATTGTAGAAAGTGATCCCCTGGCTGGCCGAGGCCGCCGAACCGTTCAGCACGCCGAGCCAGGAGGCGAAGATGACGGTGAAGATGACGCCCGAAACATATTCGGGCGTCGCCGTCGAGGCGATCGAAGCCACCGACAATGTGCGGTCGGTACGTGAGCCCTCGCGCATGCCGGCAAGAATGCCGATCAGAAGCGAGATCGGCACCATGACGGCCAGCACGCAGAGCATCAGGATGCCGGTCGCGCTGAGCGCCGGAAAGAGTTTCGAAGCGACCGTCGTCTTGAACTTGGTCGAGCAACCGAAATCGCCTTGCAGGATGCCGGAGAATGTCGGCACGACCGGATCGTTGCAGAAGGAGAAACGCTGCGCTGGCTTGCCGGTCGCCGGGTCGGTAACCGGCTGCTTGGGCATGACGCCCAGCCATTGGCCGTAGCGGACAAAGAAATTCTGCCGATAGCCATGGTTGACCAGCCAAGCCTCAAGTTGCTCGGCGGATGTGTGCATTTCAGTCTGGCTGATCGCCAGCTTCTTCAGATTGGGCCCGAGATTGACCAGGAAGAAGACGACCATCGTCAGGCACAGCATCGTCAATGCCATGGTGCCGAGACGCCTGATAACGAAAGAAAGCATGGCGGTCCCCTGCCGGTCGGGTTGGGGGGTGGAACCGGTTTGCAAGCCGTGCCCTGCCGCAAGCGGCAGAACAAGCCTTCAGACCAGTCCAGATGCGATACCCTTTTTATTGCAGACCTCGACCGAAGAGTCCGCAACTTTTTGCTGCGCCGACTTCAGGTCCAAGGACCATGCAAAGAGCGAGGGAAAGGGGCGAGCCGCCCCTTTCCGGATCGTCCGGTCAGGCCTGGTCGAGCCAGACCTTGCCGTAGTCGCGCTCGAAGGTCGGGTGCATCTTGTAGTTCTGCACCGCCTTGACCGAATGGCTGTAGAGCTTGCGCCAATAAGGCTGGATGATAATGCCGGAATCCTGCAAGATCTGCTCGATGTCCTTCATCATTTCCTTGCGCTTGGCGGCGTCGGCAACTGCGAGCGCAGCGTTGAGCTTGGCATCCCACTCCGGGTTCGACCAAGCCGTCTCGTTCCAGGCTTCGCCGGTGCGATAGCCGATCGCCAGAACCTGGACGCCGAGCGGCCGCATGTTCCAGTTGGTCATCGACAGCGGATACTTCGTCCAGTCGTTCCAGAAGGTCGAACCCGGCAACACCGTACGCTTGACCTTGATGCCGGCGTCGCGCATCTGCGCAGCGATCGCATCGCCGGTGTTCTTGTGCCAGTCTTCGTCGACCGTGATCAGCTCGTGCTCGAAATCGGCCTGGCCGGCTTCCGCCATCAGCGCCTTTGCCTTGGCCGGGTCGCGAGCAACCTTCGGCAACTCGTAGTATTCCGGATGGATCGGGGCGACATGGTGGTTTTCGGCGACAGTGCCGGCATTACCGTTGCCGAGCTGAAGGACGACAGCGTTGTCGACCGCGAGCTGCAGGGCGTTGCGGACCTTCTGATCCCCATAAGGCTTGTTGGTCACATTGGTGCGGCAGACGATCGTCGAAGCGGTGACGACCTCGGACTTGACCAGGTCGATACCATCGAGGATCGACACATAGTCGGCCGACGTCTCGAAATTGGTATGGACCTCGCCAGCTTCGAAAGCGCTGACCATCGCCGCCGGATCGGTGCCGTAGTCGATGAACTCTATGCCGTCGAGAAAGACCTCGCCGTCCCACCACTTGTTGTCCTCGCGACGCTTGTAGACGACCTTCTGGCCGACATCGTAGGAGACCAATTCAAATGGGCCGGTGCCGATCGGGCAGGCTTTGAAATCGCCGCCCTTTTCGTCGAAGGTCTTGTGGACGATGAGACCGGGATAATCGCACACGTTGGGGATGAGGGCGATATCCGGCGTGCTGAGCTTCAGCTTGATCGTGTGGTCGTCGACCTTGGTCACTGCGCTTTCGTCCAGCTTGTCGTCCTTGACCAGCGAGCCGAGGCGACCGGGCATGGAATTGCCTTCGGCTTTCTTGTCGCCCCAACGCTTGAGGTTGAAGATGACGTCGTCGGCGGTGAACGGATCGCCATTGTTCCAGGTGACGCCCTTGCGCACATGCAGCGTGTATTCGGTAGCGTCGTCATTCACGTCCCAGGCTTCCAGCAGATAGGGGCGGAACGTGTATTCGGTGGTGTATTTGACCAGCGGCTCGAGCGCCTGGCGCTCGGCATTGGCGATTTCCGACCAGTCGGACTTGCGCGGATCCTTCGGATCCTTGATCCATTGCGCGACCTTCAGTATGCCGCCTTTCTTGCCCTGGATCTCCTCCGCCTTGGCCGGCGTGGGGTCTGCAAGGCCAAGCATGCCATAAGCCATCGCCGTCGACGCGCCGAAGACGCTGGCGAGAGCCAGAAATTCGCGGCGATCCATCTTGCCTGCCTTGGCGTCTTCGGCCATGGCCAGGATGTGATCGGGAACGCGGTCGCCGTTACTCTTGTAGATCGTCATGACTAACTCCCATTGTTGGCTTTCTGCCTTTTAACATTCCGCATTCGCGCCATGATGTCAAAGACGGCACGGATTGGGAACATGCCAAGGAATGTGCAACTTTGGAAGCAGGGCGGTTCGCGTGATAACGACAGTCTTGGCGCAAAATTGCTACTGCGCAAGGGATTTCGTTCGAAATCTCCAGGCGATTAAACTGGGACATTTGCTGCTGCGCCGCTCGTTCTTCTGACAAAGCAACTGCCATGCGCCCGCGCCGCGCCAACGGCCGGCTTCAATATTCCCGTTCGTAGAAAATGCCGCCCTTGGCTTCACCGGCGTCGGTTGCCTCGCCACGCAGTTTTACGCCACGCCCGACGTCGAGGTCGACGGTTGCCTTGCCCGAGCCCGGCCTGTCGCCCTTCTGGATCGTCACATAGGTGCGGTCGTTGAGATACTTGCCCGCCGAGACGGCGGTGCCGCCCTGTTCGTCCGTGATTACGTCGAGATCGTCGACGCCGATTGCGCTGCGCAGGTTCTGAAGCAGGGATGTCGAGCCGCCGACGCCGGCCAGTTGTCCGGCAGCCTCGGCGAGCTGCGCGATCTGCAGCGGCGACAGGTTCGACATTGAGCGGCCGAAGATCAGCTGCGCCAGCACCTCGTCCTCCGGCAGCGCGGGTACCGAGGAAAAGGTGAATTTCGGGTTGTTCGCCTCGCCCGATACCACGATGGTCACGGTGGCGCTGGTCGTCTTCGATTGCGCCGTGAGGTTGAGGTAGGGCACCAGCGAGCCCGAGAAGCCGACGGTGCCTTCAGTGAAGGTCAGCCGCTTGGCAAGGATCGTCAGCCGCCCGCGCCGTAAGGTGAAAGTGCCGACCGCCTGGGGTGACGATGCCGGGCCGGTCAGCCGCAGTGAACCGCCGAGCTCGGCGTCGACGCCCCTGCCCTGGATGAAGATCTGGCTCGGCGCATTGACCGTGACGTCTAGGTTGAGGCCGCTGCCGCCGCCACCGCTGCTTGCAGCGGCCGGGCGCAACGCCTTGTCCTGCGCACGCACCGCTGCCGGCGCACCTTTATGCTTGACGTTGAGCTCGGCCAGCGAGCCGGGCAGCTTTTCGGGTACGGTGATGACGGTCTTGGCCAGGTTGACGGTACCGGAAATCACCGGCGCGGAGGTGAGCGGTCCCTTGATGGTCAGGTCGCCGCCGAGATTGGCGGTGACCACCTTGCCGTCGGTATAGCGGCCGTCGACGAGCTTGACCGACAAGTCGGCCGGAAAACCTTTTGCCGGATCGATGCCGACGGTGCCGCTGGCCGAAAGGCTGCCGCGCGTCGACAGTGTGCCGGTCAGGCGATTGATCCTGGCCACGCCATTACCGATGGCGACGTCCGCGGTGATGTCATTGATCGCAAGCCTCGAGCGCGCGTCGACCAGGCGGGCGCCTGACGTGCGGACCGTGCCTGAGATCACGGGCGACGTCGCCGGGCCGCGCACCTGCACATTGACGTCGGCCGTGCCGCTCAAGGACAGGCCTTGCGCGGCGAGTGTCCTGGTGAGGAAGGCGAACGGCACCTTGCCGGAAAAGTTGAGATCAAGGGTGGGCGCGCCTGATGTCGACATCGTGCCGCCGCCCTTGAGGCCGAGGCCGGCGGCATCGCTCATATTGGCGTCGAAGGTCAGTCTGTTGCCCGAATACGTACCGGAGGATGAAACGCCCATGCCGCCGAAACCTGCACCGCGGGTCTGCGACGTCTGAACGCCTGCGGCGTCGATCTTGAAGGCAACGGCCGGATTGGCCGGCGCCCCCGTCACCTTCACCGTGCCCGAGATGGAGCCGGCGGCATCGAGGCCCGGCGAAAAACTGTTGGCTATCGAGATCGGCACGCGGGCCAGCGTCGCGTTGAGGTCGAGCCCCTGCCCAGCCTTGCCCGTGACCGTCGCCGTGCCGCCGCCGAGGTTGAGCACCAGCCTGTCGAGGCTGGTCGAGCCGTTGGCAATGGTGATGGTCGAGGCCTGGGCGATGGCCGCCTTGATGCCGCGGATGGTCGCTTCCCCGGAGGCAAGTTCGACCGTCGTCGAGCCCTTGACCGCCTTGACCCGGCCGGCGGCCTTCAGCGGAATGTCCTTGACGGTGGCGCCACCCGAGAAACCGGTCCATTCGCCGTCGCGCTTGAGATCGACGTCGACACCACGGATAACCGTGCCGCCGGAAGTGACGCTGTCGGCACGGATTTTTCCGGAGATCACCGGTGCCGCCAGATAGTTGGCGATCAGCGCATCGATGGTCACCGCCTTGGCCGAGACATCGCCGCGCGAGATCGAGCCCGTCGTCGCCTTGACGGCGACCTGCGGCACGGTGCCCGCCTTGGAGAAGGCGATCGTACCGCGCACATCGCCATCGGCCTTTTCCAGTGCCAGGGCAGCAAGCGGACCGATATCGGGCAGGTCGAGTGCCACGGTGCCGACCGGCACGAAGGCATCGTCGAGGGCCAGGTCGCCGGAAATCCGGTTCTTGCCGAGCGACAGCAAAAGCCCGTTGATGGCGCGTTTGCCGTCCGATGTCGCCAGCACCGCGCTGCCCTGCAGCGGCTGGTCCGCGACATTTCCGGTAAGTTGCACATTCGCTGCCGGGTTGGCAGCGTCCGCCTTGCCGGTGGCGGTGAGCTTCAGGCCAGTGATCTCGCGCGTAGCCACCGAAAGCCGATCGCTATTAACAGTCAGCGACAGATCCGGCGCGGTGCTGGCGCCTTGCGCATTCAGCGCGAAAGAGATGGCGCCTTTGGCGTCCTTGGATAGCAGCGAGACGTCGCGCAGCGCACCCTTGATGTCGGCGCTGAGCTTGTTGTCGGCAAGGCTCGCCTGTCCGTCGGCGCTCAGCGCGCCTGATGACAGCCTGACCGCGTTGGCGGTGACATTGCCGTTGGCGTCCCGCTTCAGCGCGGCACTGAGTTGCGTTCGCTCGGCGAGCACGCCACGTACCGCCGCCGGCAGTGCCGCCGAGGCGGCATCCGCCTTGAGGTTAAGGTCGATGGCGCCGTCGGCCAGCGAGACCCGCCCGTTAAAGCCGCTGTTCAACGCGTCGCTGGTCACGGTGCCGCTGTCCACGACGACGGCATCGGCGGCAAGGCTGCCGGCAAGTTTGGCAGTGACCTTGCCGGCGATCAGCGGCGCGACGGTCGGGTTGTCGAGGCCGATTTTTTCAGCGGTCACCGTGCCGGAGATCGGCCCCGTCCGGGCCTCCACGTCGAAGCGATCGGAGTGTAGCGCAAGCGTAATGCCCTCGACCTTAGCTAGATTGGTGGCGGCCGATGGCAGCGTTGCGGAGACGTCGAGCTTCGGCTGGGTGCCCTGCCCGGCCGCCTTCAGTGATAACGCCTGCAGCTCGAGCTTGATCGGGCTTGCCTTGCTGCCGAGCGACAGCGGCAGGCTCGGACCGGTCGAGGCGAGGTCGAGCGAGAAATCGCTGGCGCCGTTCGGATTGATGGTGCCGGCCGCCTTGCCGGAGATTTTCTCGCCGGCAAGCGTCGCGTGCTCGATGGCGATGCCGCTGGCCGACGAGAAGCGGCCTGCCGCATCGAGATCGAGCGGCCCGAGCCCAGCCTGCCGGGTCTGACTGGTTTCGGCGCCGCTGAGCTGGGCGTTGAAGCGGATGTCGGGAGCAGCCGACGATCCCGTGACCTGCGCAGTGCCGCTGAGCGTGCCCACTGCATCGAGGCCCGGCGAAAAATCATTGGCAAGTGCGGCCGGCACCGCCGACATGGTGGCAGCGAGATCAAGCGTCTGGCCAGCCGTACCCGACACGGCAACCGAACCACCGCCGACACCGAGCGCCAGTTTCTCTATGCTCACCCTGCCATTGGCGATTGTCAGCGCCGATGGCTGCGCGATAGCTGCCTTGATGCCGCGGATGGTCGCCTCGCCCGAGGCAAGCTCGATGCTGGTGATGCCGTTCGCAACCCTGACCCGCCCGGCCGCGCTGGCCGGAATGCCGGCGACCGTGGCGGCGCCGCTAAAGCCGGTCCAGTCGCCATCGCGTTTCAGGTCGACATCGATGCCGCTGATCATCGTGGTTCCGGAGGTGATCGTGTCGGCCTTGATTTTGCCGGAGATCGCCGGGGCTTTGAGATAGTTGGCGACCAGCGCGTTGACGGCGATTGTCTTCGCCGCCAGTTCGCCGCGCGAAATCGCGGCGCTCGTCGCATCGATCGCGACCGTCGGCGCTCCATTGTCGTTCGCGAAGCGGATCGTGCCACGCACGTCGCCCGCTACCGTCTGGCCGGCGAGCGACGCCAGCGGAGCAATATCCCGGGCATCGAGGGTCAACGTGCCGAGCGGCAGCAGGCCGTCGTCGAGCGTGAGGTCGCCAGAGATCTTGTTGTCGGCCAGCGAGACGGCAAGTCCATTGATGGAACGCTTGCCGTCGGTGGTGACCAGCGATGCCTTGAGGTCGAGCGGCTGGTCGTCGACCGAGCCGGTCAGCGAGACATCGGCGGCGGGACTGGCGATATCGGCCTTGCCGCTTGCGCTCAGCTTGATCTGCTTCACCAGATGGCCGGACGCCGTCAGGCTGTCGCTGTTGGCCGAAACTGAGAAATCCGGAGCGCTGCGCGCGCCGCTTGCGGTCAGCGCGAAACCGACGGCACCGCCGGCCTTGGCGCCGACCAGCGGCGACAGCACCGACACGTCGCCGAGCGTGCCCTTGATATCAGCCCGGATATCAGTGCCTTGCGCACTGGCGGTGCCGCTGGCGCTAAGCGTGCCGGAGGTGAGTTGCAATGCGTTCGCGGCGAACGCACCGTCCGGGTCGCGGGTCGCGGTTGCGGAAAACTGCACGCGCTCACCGAGAACCGAGCTGATCTGCGGCGGCAGCGCCGTCGAAGCCGCGTCGGCATTCATCTTGAGCGTCATCGACAGATCGGCCAGCGCCACTGTGGCCGTTACGGACGCATTGAGCGCGTCGCTGCGTAGCGTGCCTTCGTCGACGACAATCTGTTCCTTGCTGACGGAGCCGGCGAGACCGGCGCTGACCCTACCCGTTATCAGCGGCGCCAACGTCGCGACGTCGGTGTTCAGGCCGGCTGCTGTCAGCTTGATGGTGACAGGTCCGCTACGGTTCTGGATGTCGAAACCATCGGAATGCACTTGCCCGATCAGGTCGTCCACCCGCGTGCCGCCCGCCACCACCGAGACCAGCGACGCGCCGATATCGACCATCGGCGCCTTGCCATCGCCGAAAGCGCGGGCCGTGGCGTCTTTGATCGCCACGGTTATCGGCTGCGCCTCGCTGCCGAGGCTAAGCACGATCGGCGGCCCTTTCGCCGCGAGTTTCACAGAAAGATCGCTGGCGCCGTTCGGATCGACAGTGCCGGCGGCGGTCGCGTGCACGGCGCCGCTGTCGATATTGGCGCGCTCGATATCGACGCCGCCCGCCGTAGTCGCTGTGCCGGCTAGATCAAAGGTGGTCTTGCCGGCAAACAGCGGTTTCAGGGTTTCGGGCAAAAAACGCTCGAATTCGCCGTCACCCTTGGCCTCGACATAATTGCCCTCGTCGGTGAGCTGATGGCGACCGGTGAGTTGGGTGACGATCCGGCCGTCGACAACGAAGGTCCCGATGCCATTCCAGTTGGCGAGCGGTCCTGTGCCGGAAACGACGATCTCGACCGGCGGCGCATCCGGCAGCTTGAGCAGGTTGGCGATAATGCCGCCGGCCGGCTCGGATGCCTTGAGGTCTAAGTCGAGCTTGTTGTCGGCCGGCGCGAAATGGACTTTGGCGTCGACCGTGCCTTGCTTGCCATCGTGGCGAACGATGTTGAGATTGCTCTCCATCGCCAATGGCGAGGCATCCGCCTTGAGCGCTCCCTTGGCTGCAAGTTCGGCGACACCATTGCCGGCCAGAGCCTGCCCGAGCGCGATTTCGGGAAGGTCGAGTTGCTTGACGTCGATGGAGACCGGCAGCGTTGTCGCTCCGCTCTGGCTCGGTTGTGTGCTGGCCAGCGGCAGCCTTGCCAGTTCGATACGCTCGGCGCCAATTCGATCGGCGCTGAAGCTCTTCGACAGCAGTGCCAGCGGCGACCAGTCGACAGCCACCTTGCGCGCCACCATCCAGGCGCCTTCGCGATCCTCCAGAACGACATGATCGACGGTCAGCGCACCCGACCAGATGCCGTCGATGCCGATGACAGTGACCTTGCGATCGCCGGTCGAGGCCATGGTCGAGATGATGCCGGCAAGATTTTCGCGGCCGCGCTCGGTTTTGGTCAGCACGACGACCGCTCCCACCGCCGCTGCCACGACGATGAGCAGCGTGTAGAAAAGGATGCGGAGGATGCGCCTAAAGATTGCCATCAGAATGCCTGGCCAATGCCGGCATAAATGCCGAAATGAGGATCGTCAGGACCGCGGTTGAGCGGCACCGCCGCGTCGATGCGCAGTGGCCCGAACGCCGTCAGATAGCGCAAGCCTACACCGGCGCCGACCTTCATGTCCGAAAAATCGGGGACCTGCCTGGTCGACACCGTGCCGGCATCGACGAACGGCACGACGCCGATCTTGTCGGTGACGGCGATACGCATCTCGACCGAGGTCTCGAAGAAGGAAAGCCCGCCGATCGGCTCTCCATTGCTGTCCTTCGGGCCGATGCCTTGATAGGCATAGCCGCGCACCGAGCCGCCGCCGCCGGAGTAGAAGCGCCGGTCGGCCGGAACGTCCTGAAGACCGGCGCCGATGATCGAGCCGATGGCGACGCGTTCGGCGAAAACGAATTTCGAGGCCGAATCGAGCGACTGGTAGGCCGATCCTTCGCCCTTCAGCTTGACGAAAGCAGCCCCGCTCAAGATGTCGTAGCTCGGCTCGGCATAGGCCAGCACCCTGAAGCCCCTGGTCGGGTTGAGCTTGCTGTCGCGATTGTCGTATACATATTGCAGCGGAATACTGGCAATCAGATAGGTGTGCTTGCCGAAAGCGTCGTGGATCTTCGAATAGTCGAGCGCGACTTGCGCGGAAACCGTCTGCTTCTTGTCGAGTTCGTAGGACAGGCCTGTGCTGCCCTTGACCGAGAAGTGATCGTAGGCGTCGGGGTGCTCTAGCACCGTGTTGACGCTGGCAAGGAATTTCGACGCCGGTCCGACCACGCCTGGCTTTTCGAACATGATGCCGGCATTGTAATTGAGCTGGGTCAGGTCGTTGCTGCCGATGCCGCTGATCTTGCCGTCGATGCGCAGCTTTTCGGCGCGGCCAAACAGATTGCGGTGGCCCCAATAGCCTTCGAGACCTAGCCCCTCGGTGTTTGAGAAGGTGCCGCCAATGCCGAAATAGCGCGGCTTGCGTTCGCTGACCTGGACACCGATCGGGATGTTGCCCTCGGCATCGAGGCTGTCGGCCTCCTTCAGCGTCACGCTGTTGAAGACCTCCAGCCCAAGCAGCCGGTCGCGTGCATCGTCGATCTCATCGGGCGAATATTGGCGGCCGCGCTTCAGGCCGGTCATATATTCGGTGAAGTCGCGGTCGACCTTTTCGGTGCCCTCGACAGTGGTATCGCCATAGCCGGCGACCGGCCCGGCCGCGACGGTGAGCGTCACGTCGAGCGTCGAGCCGGCGTGCTCGGCGACGATCTCGCGGTCCGTCACCTTGGCCAAGGGCCTGCCCTCTTGCTTGAGTGCCCGCACGATCAGGGCCTCCGCCTTGAGGACAGCTCCCGAGCTGGCGTCACCGCCGGCGATCAGACCGAAATCGGCGCTTGCCAAGCCCGCGGCATCGCCCTCAAGCCTGATATTGCCAAGCGTGAATTTCGGCCCGGCTGCTATGTTTATCACCACCGGAATCGGCTGCGGACCCGAAAACTCGGCATCGGGCGGCAAATCGTCGAGGGGCTTGCCTTGGATAGTGATGGTGACGACACCCTCGTAGCGCGCGTCCGCGTAGAGTGCAGCGACAAGTTGCTCACGATCGCTGCGCGCTTTGGCCAAAAGGCCCAGCGAACCCGAGACTGGGTGTTCCTCGTCGGCTTTCAGGGTCGAGGCGTTTTCGAGCTTCTCGGCGAGATCCTTGTCGGCGTCGGGCGCCTCAATCGTCACTGCATAGCGCAGCGGGTCGACGATATCGGCATCTTCGTCCTTCGACGACCCCCACAGCTTGATGCCGAAAATCTCGAAGGCGGCCGCATTTCCGGTCTCGACAATAAGTGCCGTCGAGCACAGCAAGGCAAAAAGCAGGGCGCGCGAAAGCGCGCGCCGTGGCGCGGTTCCTCCCGACATCTGCCTTTCATACGCCGGCATTATGTTCCTAGCCTAGCTCGCAAAACTAAAATTGGAATGAAGTTCTGAAGCGCTCGTAAAGGGGCCACAATCCAATTGCTGAAATAGACAGGGCTTGGAACTCACACCTTCTGCATCGCCGCAAGAAAGCGTGATCCCCTGTCCTATGGAGGTACTACCGGTCACCGGCCGGAAAGCAAACCGTTGGCAGGCGGATCCTGCCGCGTCCTGATGTTGACAAGCGCGACTGAAGCTTGAACATGTCTGGACGTTAGCACTTGTCTGGAGGGGTTTATGGCAATGCGCGCGGCACGTGGTCTATCGATTCTTTTCCTTCTCTTTTTTGCCTGGAGCAGTGTCGCGCAAGCGGCCGAAGCCCGGCGGGTGGTGACATCGGACAATTCCGACTATTTCGGTTTCGACCTCAGATCCGACCAGAATGTCAGCCTAGACCAGTGCAAGACCACTTGCCTCGGCGATCCGGCCTGCCGCGCCTTCACCTACAACCTCAAGGCCAAATGGTGCTTCCTTAAATCCGATTACAATTCGCTGAAACCCTTCGGCGGCGCCGTCGCCGGAAAAGTCGTCAATATCGACGGCGACCCCGACATCGGTGCGCCACCCGAACTCGCCTTCTTCCCCAACTGGATGGCCGACCAGGCCCAGCAATACCGCAACAAGCTCACCAGCCCGACCTACACCAAGCCGACCGAGGGGCTGACGGCGCTGAGGGCGGTCGCCGAACAGTCGGCGCTGACGGGCGACCGTCGCTCGGCCATGCAAAAGTACGAGGCGGCGGTTTCGGTGTTGCCGGATGATGGCCAGCTCTGGCTCGAACTGGCGCGCGAAACGCTTGCCGTCCATCCGACCGCCAACAGTTCGGAAGCATCGACCCTGCCGGCAAACGCCACCTCCGCCGCCTTCAATGCGTACAAACTGCTGCGCACCGCCAAGACGCGTGCCGATGTGCTGGCACTGCTCGGCGACGGCCTTGATCGCCGCGATCTCTACAGGCCGGCCCTGCAGGCCTACGAGGCGAGTCTGGCTTTGGTCAATTCGCCGGCGGTGAGGGCCGCCTATCAGGATCTCAAGGCCCGCAAGGGCTTCCGCATCATCGATCATACCGTCGACGCCGACACCAGCGCGCCGCGCATCTGCGCGCAGTTCTCCGAAGACCTGGTCAAGACCGGCGTCGACTATGCGCAATTCGTCACCGTCGATAACGCCCCCCCAAAAGGCGTCGAAGCCAAGGACAAGCAGATCTGCGTCGAAGGGCTAGAGCACGGCCAGCATTATGACGTGACCTTCCGCGCCGGCCTGCCGGCCGCCATCGGCGAGGTCACCGCAGCACCGGTGGTGCTGTCGATCTACGTGCAGGACCGCGCGCCTTCGGCCCGCTTCACCGGCGACAGCTTCGTGCTGCCTGCCGGCGCACGCCGCGGTATACCGGTCGTCACCGTCAACATGAATGCCGCCGAAATGAAGCTCTACCGCATCGGCGACCGCTCGCTGGCCCAGCTTCTGTCGGGGTATCAGTTCCTTCGCCAACTTGACGGCTACGACATTTCGAACATCTCCGAACAGATGGGCGAGCCGGTCTGGCAAGGCCAGCTCGACATCGCCAGCGACCTCAACAAGGAAGTCACCACCTCCTTTCCCATCGACGAGGCGTTGCCGCAGCGCAAGCCCGGCGTCTATGTGCTGACCGCGCAAGCCGTCAACGGTCACAACGACGACTATGATTCGCGTGCCACGCAATGGTTCCTCGTCTCCGACATCGGCCTGTCGACCTACACCGGACAGGATGGGCTGAACGTCTTTGCCCGTTCGCTCGCAACCGCCAAGCCGATTGCCCGCGCCGAACTGACGCTGCTGGCCAGGAACAACGAAATCCTCGGCACCGCGACCACCGACGCGGAAGGGCGGGCGGTGTTCAACCCCGGTCTGACGCGCGGCGACAGCGGCATGGCGCCGGCCGTGCTGATGGCCAAGCAGGGCGACAACGATTTCGTCTTCCTCGACATGGGCCGGGCCGGCTTCGACCTGTCCGATCGTGGCGTCGGCGGGCGCCCGGCGCCGGGCGCGCTCGACGTCTATGCCTGGACCGAACGCGGCATCTACCGCGCCGGCGAAGACGTCCACGTCGCGGCCCTTGCCCGCGACAGTGCCGCCAAGGCGGTCGAGAACCTGCCGCTGACATTCATCTTCTCGCGGCCCGACGGCGTCGAGGACCGCCGCATCGTCAGCGACGGCGCATCGGCCGGCGGCCACGCCGTCGACCTGCCGTTGGAACCCAACGCCATGCGCGGCACCTGGACGGTGGCGATCCACACCGACCCCAAGCAGGCAGCGGTCGCCAGCCAGATGTTCCTGGTCGAGGACTTCGTCCCGGATCGGATCGAGTTCGACCTGTCCTCCGACAAGCAGGAGATCGCGCAGGGCGAAACCGCCAACATCACCGTCGACGGCCGCTTTCTCTATGGCGCGCCGGCCGCGGGCCTCGCCCTCGAAGGCGAATTGACGCTGTCGACCGCCCGCGACTGGGACCGCTTCAAGGGCTATTCCTTCGGTCTCGCCGACGAACAGTCGGCGGAACCGACGGTGACGCCCTTCACCGGCTTGCCGGTGGTCGGCGAGGACGGCAAGGCGACCTTCCCTGTCTCCGTCGATCAACTGCCGTCGACCACCAAGCTGGTCGATGCCAAGGTCACGATCCGGATGCGCGAGACCGGCGGCCGCGCCATCGAGCGCTCGCTGAATATCGGCATCCGCCCGCAGGGCCATATGATCGGCATCCGCCCCGATTTCGACGGCGACGCGGTGCCGCAAGGCGGCACGGCCAAGTTCAGCCTGATCGCCGTCGACCCCGACGGCACGCGTGAGGCGCTAAAAGGTGCGCAATGGTCGCTGGTCAAGGTAGAGCGCAACTACCAGTGGTACCGCTCGAGCAACTTCTGGAACTATGAGCCGGTCACCTTCACCAAGGCGGTTGCCAACGGCCAGGTCGACCTGAGCGCCGATGGCGAGGCTACCATGTCGCTGCCGGTCGACTGGGGCCGCTACCGGCTCGAGATCGAGACATCAGATCCGGAAGGCCCGGCCACCAGCTACGAGTTCGATGCTGGCTGGTACGTCAGTTCCACCACCACCGAAACGCCTGACGGGCTAGAGATAGCCCTGGACAAGGATACCTATGCGGCCGGTGAAGTGGCCAAGCTGAAAGTGTCACCGCATTTTGCCGGCGAATTGCTCGTCACCATCGGCGCCGACAAGCTCTTGAAGACCGTCACCGCCACCGTGCCGGCCGGCGGCAGCACTGTCGATATCCCGGTCGGCGACGACTGGGGCGCCGGCGCATATGTCACGGCAACGCTGTTCAGGCCAGGCGATGCGCAAGAGACGCGTATGCCGGCCCGCGCCATCGGCGTCAAATGGCTGAAGCTCGATCCGGGCTCGCGGAAGCTCGCCGTCACCTTGACGCCCCCCGACAAGACCATGCCGCGCCAGCAGCTGTCGATCCCGGTCGCCGTCGCCGGCGTGCAGCCGGGCACCAACGCCTATGTCATGGTCGCGGCCGTCGACGTCGGCATCCTCAACCTGACCAACTACAAGGTGCCGGATCCGGAGAACTGGTTCTTCGGCCAGCGCATGCTCGGTCTCGAGGTTCGCGACATCTACGGCCGGCTGATCGACGGCTCGCTCGGCACAACCGGCAAGCTGCGCACCGGCGGCGACGGCGCCAACATGCAGTCGCAAGGCAGTCCGCCGACCGAAAAGCTGGTCGCCTTCTTCTCCGGCCCGGTCCAGCTCGACGCTGACGGCAAGGCGCGGATCGACTTCGATATTCCGCAGTTCAACGGCACCGTGCGCGTCATGGCCGTCGCCTGGACCAAGGAAGCGGTCGGCCATGCCCAGTCCGATGTGATCGTGCGCGATCCGGTGGTGATCACCGCCGGCCTGCCGCGCTTCCTGGCGCCGGGCGATTCCGCCGTCATGCGGCTCGACGTCGCCGACACCGACGGCCCCGCAGGCGATTACAAGCTGACCGTCAACACGACAGGCGACCTGTCCACCGGCAGTGCCGCCTTGCCTGAGAAGCTGACGCTCGCCAAAGGCAAGCGGCAGACGCTGACTGTGCCGTTGATTGCGCAGACCGCCGGCAACGCCTCGATCACCATCAAGCTCGCCCATGCCGACGGCACCGCCGTCGAGCAGACGCTCTATGTGCCGGTGCGCCCGGCGCAGCTGCCGGTGACCACCCGAATGGTCGTCGACCTCAAGGGCAATGGCGGCGCGCTGCGCGCCGACAAGGAGCTCTTGGCAGCAAGCCTGCTCGATGGCGCTTCTGTCAGTGTCGGCGTTTCGCAGTCAGCTGCCTTCGACGTGCCGTCGCTGCTGATGACGCTCGACCGCTACCCCTATGGCTGCGCCGAGCAGACCACCAGCCGCGCCATGCCGCTTCTCTACGTCAATGAGCTGGCCTCCGGCATCGGCATGGCCAGCGACCCGGATCTGCATGACCGCGTCCAGGATGCCATCTACAAGGTGCTGAGCTACCAGGCCTCGGCCGGCAGCTTCGGCCTGTGGGGTCCGGGTTCCGGCGATCTGTGGCTCGACGCCTATGTCACCGATTTCCTGACCCGGGCGCGCGAGCAGAAATACGACGTGCCGGCCCTGGCGATGAACCAGGCGCTGAGCAATCTGCAGAACGGGATCGGCTACGACCAGGACGTCCAGGATCGCGGCAGCGAGATCGCCTATGCGCTCTATGTGCTTGCCCGCAACAAGAAGGCCTCGGTCGGCGATCTGCGCTATTATGCCGACACCCAGCTCGAAGCCTTTACCAGCCCGATGGCCGTCGCCCAACTGGCCGCGTCTCTCGCGCTCTACGGTGACACGCAGCGCTCGGCGGCAACCTTCCAGGCCGCGTTGCAACTGGCCAAGTCGACCCCCGAATATGACTACTACCGGTCCGATTATGGCTCACGGCTACGTGACGGCGCGGCGATCCTGGCGCTTGCTGCGGAAAGCAAACCAGTGCCGACCATCGTGCCGGCGCTGATCCAGCTGGTGACCAGGGAACGCGCCGACGCCAGGTGGACCAGCACGCAGGACGAGGCCTGGATGCTGCTGGCGGCTCGCGCGCTGAAGGCCGGCAACGATTCGATCGCGCTGACCATCAATGGCGCACCACATGCCGGCGGCTATTCGGACCAGATCGCCGGCGGCGACCTGGCCGACAATCCGCTGACCATCGTCAACACCGGCAGCAATCCGCTGCAGGCGGTCGTCACCACCGTGGCCTCGCCGATCCAGCCTCTGCCGGCCAGCGGCAACGGCTTTACCATCAGCCGTACCTACTACAAACTCGACGGCACAGAGGCCAATGTCACGGAGGTCAAGCAGAACGAACGCTATGTCGTCGTGCTCAAGGTCTACGAGCAGAACACCTGGCCTTCGCGGCTCCTGATCACCGACCTGTTGCCGGCCGGCTTCGAGATCGACAATCCGGGCCTGGTCTCCAGCGCTCAATTGACGAACTTCTCCTGGCTGGCGCCGACCGATGCTGCCCATCTCGAATTCCGCGACGACCGTTTCGTCGCGGCGTTCAATCCCAATGACGGCGACCGCCACATCACGCTCGCCTATGTCGTGCGCGCGGTGACGCCGGGCACTTATGCCCATCCGGCGGCGACGATCGAGGACATGTACCGGCCGCAATATTCGGCCCGCACCGCCACCGGCATGATGGAGATCAAGGCGCCGTAAGGCAAAGATGGTGATGGACGCCATGAGCAAAGTGCCCCCTCACCCGCCCTCCGCTTCGCTCGGTCGACCTCTCCTCGAGGGGAGAGAAGACGGCCAGCGCCGGCGCCAGTCTCTTCTCCCCAATGGGGAGAAGGTGGCCGCGAAGCGGCCGGATGAGGGGGCCTCTTTCCAGCTATGAAGATGCTTCGCAAATTCGCTATTGGAGCCGCAGGGTGCGCCGCCGTGTTGACCCTTTCAGCCGCCACCCTCTGGCAGCTCGACCGCGCGTTTCCGCCGCCGCTCCCACCCGCGCTGACGGTCTCGACCGAGGTGCAGGACCGTGACGGCCAGCTGCTGCGGGCCTTCGCCACGCCGGACGGCTATTGGCGGCTTGCCACCAACCTGGACCAGGTCGACAAGCAGTTCGTCGACATGTTGGTCACCTATGAGGACAAGCGCTTCTGGGATCATCAGGGTGTCGACGTGCTGGCACTGGCGCGTGCCGCCGGCCAGTTCGCGACCAGTGGCCACATCGTCTCCGGTGGTTCGACGCTGTCGATGCAGCTCGCCCGGCTTAGCGAACCGCGCGACAGCCGCAGCCTCGGCTCGAAGATCAAGCAGATGCTGCGCGCCGTTCAGATCGAACGACGGTTGTCGAAGCGCGAGATCCTCGAACGCTATCTGACGCTGGCGCCCTATGGCGGCAATCTCGAAGGCGTGCGTGCCGCTTCGCTTGCCTATTTCGGCAAGGAGCCGAAGCGGCTGACGGTCTCGGAGGCGGCTCTGCTCGTCGCCTTGCCGCAATTGCCGGAGAAGCGGCGCCCCGATCGCAATCTCGAGATCGCCCATGCCGCCCGCGACCGGGTGCTGACCCGCATGGTCTCGGCTGGCCTGCTCGGCGAACGCGAGGCCGCGAGAGCCGCGCTCGACGATGTGTCGGGGCTGCGGCGGACCTTGCCGGCGCTCGCCGCCCACGCGGCCTATACGATGCTGCCCAAGGCCATTCCCGGCCAGCAGCTGCAACTGACGATCCGCAAGAGCGTCCAGGAAGGGCTGGAGCAGGTGGCCAAGGATGCCGCCGCCAGGCTCGGCCCTCGCCTCTCGGTGGCCATGGTGCTGGCCGATGCCGGCACCGGCGATATTCTTGGCGAGGTCGGCTCTGCCGATTTCTTCGATGCCAGCCGTTCGGGCTGGATCGATATGACCAAAATCGTTCGTTCGCCTGGCTCGACGCTGAAGCCGTTCATCTATGGCCTCGCCTTCGAACAAGGCCTGGTGGCGCAGGAGACGCTGATCGAGGACAGCCCAGCCGATTTCTCCGGTTACCGGCCGAAGAACTTCGACATGGGCTATCAGGGCGATGTCAGCATCAGGCAGGCGCTGCAATTGTCGCTCAACGTGCCGGCGATCCGCGTGCTCGATGCGGTCGGCCCGGCCCGGCTGATGGCGCGCTTCCGGCAGGCCGGCGTAAACCCTGTGCTGCCCGTCAACGAAGCGCCTGGCCTGGCGATCGGCCTCGGCGGCGTCGGGGTGACGCTGCGCGACCTGGTTCAGCTCTATACCGGGCTCGCCAATGGCGGCAAGGCACACACGCTGCATGACGGCACCGAGTCGGCAAATGCCGAACGCTCGACCACCACCATCCTCGACGATCAGGCGACCTGGCAGATCACCGACATCCTGTCGGGCGTCAAGCCGCCCCAGGGTGCTGCCCAGCGCGGCATCGCCTACAAGACCGGCACCTCCTACGGCTATCGCGACGCCTGGTCGGTCGGCTTCGACGGCCGCTACGTGCTCGGCGTCTGGGTCGGCCGCCCCGATGCCGGCGCGGTGCCCGGGCTGTCCGGCTATGTCTCGGCCGCGCCCATCCTGTTCGAAGGCTTTGTCCGTTCCGGCCTGGCCGCCATGCCGCTGCCAACCCAACCGGCCGGCGTCCGGCGGCCAAAGCGCGAAGAATTGCCCGTGACGCTGACGCGCTTCGGCGCCGGCGCCGATGGACTGGTACAGGCGACGCCGACCGAACCTGCGCCGACCATCATCTTTCCGCCTGACGGCGCCCGCGTCGATCTCGGCACTTCCTCGGCCGCCGCCACGCCGCTGGTGCTCAAGCTGCAAGGCGGCCGTGCACCGTTCCGCTGGCTGGCCAACGGTAAGCCGCTGGTCGGCATCGACCGGCGGCGCACCGCGACCTGGCAGCCGGACGGCGCCGGCTATTCCACCCTGACCGTGATCGACGCGGCGGGACGCGCGGCCAGCGTAAAGGTTTTCGTCGAGTGAAAGTTTCCCTTGAATAGAATACGGCAGGTGATTCAGGGGATTGGGTTTTACGCCTTGCTTTCGGCCGCCGGTATTTCCCCCGCTTTCGCCGCTGACCTCCCAGCCGGCTTTGTTCGGCTGGCCGACATCGATCCCAGTATCCGGCAGGATATCCGCTATGCCGGCTTCGAAAACTTCCTGCATCGCAAGGTAAGCGGTTACGATGCGCCGGTATGCGTCCTCACCAGGCAAGCGGCGCAAGCGCTTTCGGGAGTGCAGAAAGCGATTGCTGCCGAAGGACTGACGCTGGTCGTGTTCGACTGCTACCGCCCTGCGCGGGCTGTCTCCGACACGGGCGAATGGACAAAAACGGGCGGACCACCGGACCCGCAATGGTACCCAAAGGTCAAGCGCAAGGATCTCATCGCCAAGGGCTATATCGGCGAACTGTCCACCCATTCGCGCGGATCGACGGTCGATGTCGCGATCGCGCGAGCCAACCGCAAGAGCGCTCCGAAACCGGCCTGCGGCGCGACCGATGCCGATACGCTCGATTTCGGCACTGGTTTCGACTGCTTCGATCCGGTGAGCGAAACGGCTCACCGACCGATTGCCAGTGAAGCGGCGGCTAACCGCAAAAAACTTGTCGAGGCGATGCACGCCGGCGGCTTCAAGAATTACGCGCGCGAATGGTGGCACTTCACGCTGGAAGACGAGCCGTTTCCCAGAGAGCGCTTCAACTTTCCCGTTACCGACGAATAGTCCGCCGAAACCTCGTTCGGACGCGATTCGGCCATTGCCGAAGAGCTAGCCGTTTCTAGATAATCGCGTCGGGAGCGCGACCATGGATCCTGCGCGGGGAAAATAGTTCCTCGTATCGCCGAAAGTAGGCGAAAAATTGCTTCAATAGGCCAAAAAAGGCAACATTGAATGCATCTAAATTCTATCAATTCGGTAGATTGGCGCGAGTTCAACGGAGGCGGAAATGATCAAACCTCATTTCAGGAAACTGCTCGGCGCACTGGTCGCCACGTCTGTCCAGTTCGGCACGCTCGGTTTCGCGTTTGCCGACACCACCATTCTCAACGTGTCCTATGACCCGACGCGTGAGCTCTACAAGCAATTCGATGAGGCCTTTGTCGCCCACTGGAAGGCCGAGACAGGCGAGACTGTCACCGTCCAGCAGTCGCATGGCGGATCCGGCGCCCAGGCGCGCGCCGTGATCGACGGGCTCGACGCCGACGTGGTGACGCTGGCGCTCGAAGGCGACATCAACGCCATTGTCTCGAAAACGAAGAAGATCAATCCCGACTGGCGGACGAAATTCGAAAACAATTCGGCGCCCTACACCTCGACGATCATCTTCCTCGTCCGCAAGGGAAACCCCAAGGGCATTCATGATTGGGGCGATCTGGTCAAGGACGATGTCCAGGTGATCACGCCCAATCCGAAGACCTCCGGCGGGGCGCGCTGGAACTATCTTGCCGCCTGGGCCTATGCCAGCGCCAAGGATGGCGGCGACGAGGCCAAGACCAAGGAATTCGTTGGCAATCTCTATGCGCATGTCCCGGTTCTCGACACCGGTGCGCGCGGCGCCACCGTGACCTTCGCGCAAAAGGGCCTGGGCGACGTGCTGCTCGCCTGGGAAAACGAGGCCTATCTGGCGCTCGACGAGTTTGGCGCCGACAATTTCGATATCGTCTACCCGCCGACCTCGATCCTGGCGGAGCCGCCGGTCGCCGTGGTCGACGCCAATGTCGACGCCAAAGGCACGCGCAAAATTGCCGAAGCCTATCTGAGCTATCTCTATTCCAAGGAAGGCCAGACGATCATCGCCAAGAACCATTATCGTCCTTCGAAGCCCGACCTGGTGCCGGCGGAGGACCTGGCCAAGCAGCCTGAGATCAAGCTGATCACCATCGACGACCCGCTTTTTGGCGGCTGGAAGAAGGCACAGCCTTATCATTTCGGCGACGGTGGTATATTCGACCAGATCTATAAGCCGGCCCAGTAGCAATTTAGATCAGGACGACATGACCACAGCACCCGCCAAGGCGGGGTGGCGGTTCAGACAGCCGAGCGTCATTCCGGGTTTCGGATTGACGCTCGGCTTCTCGCTTGCCTACCTCACCCTCATCATCCTCATTCCCCTGTCCGGGCTGATCTGGCGCTCGGCGGCGCTCGGCTGGACCGACTTCTGGGCGATCGTCACCGACCGCCGCACCATCAACGCTCTTGAAATCAGCTTCGGCACGGCCTTCATTGCGGCCGCCGTCAACGTCGTCTTCGGCACGATCGTCGCCTGGGTGCTGGTGCGCTACAGCTTTCCCGGCCGCCGCATCGTCGATGCCATGGTCGACCTGCCCTTTGCGCTGCCGACGGCGGTTGCCGGCATCGCTTTGACCACGCTTTACGCACCGAATGGCTGGATCGGAAGCCTGCTGACGCCGCTCGGCATCAAGGTCGCCTATACGCCGCTCGGCATCGTCATCGCGCTGATCTTCATCGGCCTGCCCTTCGTCGTGCGCACTGTGCAGCCGATCATGGAGGAAATCGACAAAGAAGTAGAGGAAGTGGCCGCCACGCTCGGCGCCAATCGCTTCCAGATCATCAGCCGTGTTCTGCTTCCCGGACTGGCGCCGGCTATCGTCACCGGTTTCGCGCTGGCTTTCGCGCGCGGCGTCGGCGAGTACGGCTCGGTTATCTTCATCGCCGGCAACCTGCCCTACAAATCCGAGATCGCACCGCTTCTGATCGTCATCCGGCTCGAGGAATATAATTACGCCGCGGCGACCGCAATCGCGGCGATCATGCTGGCGCTGTCCTTCGTGATGCTGCTGGTCATCAACCTGGTGCAGACCTGGAGCCGCAAGCGCTATGGCTGACCCGGAGATCAAATCCTACGCGCCGCACCACGAAAGCCGCTCGGCGGCGGTAACCGAAAGCCGCCCGGCGCAAGCCGTGCTGATGGCGGTAACGTTTGCGTTCCTCGCCATCTTCCTGCTCTTGCCGCTGATCATCGTTTTCAAGGAAGCTTTCGCCAAGGGCATCAGCGCCTACACGCAGGCGCTGGGCGAAGCCGACAGCCGCTCGGCGATCCGCCTGACGCTTCTGGTCGCGGCGATCTCGGTGCCGCTCAATGTGATTTTCGGCATCTCCGCCGCCTGGGCGATCGCCAAGTTCGAGTTCAAGGGCAAGGCGTTCCTGACCACGCTGATCGACCTGCCGTTTTCCGTCTCCCCGGTCATTTCCGGCCTGGTCTATGTACTTCTGTTCGGCGCGCAAGGCCTGCTCGGCGCCTGGCTGAAGGCGCATGGCATCGTCATCCTGTTTGCCGTGCCGGGCATCGTGCTGGCCACCGTCTTCGTCACCTTCCCCTTTGTCGCGCGCGAACTAATCCCCCTGATGCAGGAACAGGGCAATGGCGACGAGGAAGCAGCGCTCTCGCTCGGCGCCAATGGCTGGCAGGCGTTCTGGTACGTGACGTTGCCCAACGTCAAATGGGGATTGCTCTACGGCGTTCTGTTGTGCAATGCCCGCGCGATGGGTGAGTTCGGCGCGGTCTCGGTGGTGTCGGGCCACATACGCGGGCTGACCAACACCATGCCGCTGCATGTCGAAATCCTCTATAACGAGTACAATGCCGCCGCCGCCTTTGCCGTCGCTTCGCTGCTTGCCGGCCTGGCGCTCGTCACGCTGGTCTTGAAAACACTTCTCGAAATGCGCTACGGCGCCGAGATCGCCGCGACGCGCGGACACTGAATGCATGTCGCCCAAAAGTGCGTAGCGGTTTTGGGATAACGACATACCTCGACAAAAAGGGACGGTTAATGGAAGTTCGCGTTGCCAACGTGCGCAAGGAGTTCGACCGGTTTCCGGCGCTCCAAGACGTATCGCTCGACATCAAGTCCGGCGAGCTGATCGCGTTGCTCGGACCTTCCGGCTCCGGCAAGACGACATTGCTCAGGCTGATCGCCGGGCTGGAGCGGCCGACGAAGGGAAAGATATTCTTCGGCGAGGAGGATGCGTCGCAAAAGTCGATCCAGGAGCGCAATGTCGGCTTCGTCTTTCAGCATTACGCGCTGTTTCGCCATATGACGGTCGCCGACAATATCGGTTTCGGCCTCAAGGTCCGACACGGGCCATCCCGTCCATCGGCGAAGGAAATCCGCCGCCGCGCCTCGGAACTGTTGAATCTCGTCCAGCTTTCCGGCCTCGAAAAGCGCTATCCGGCGCAGCTTTCGGGCGGCCAGCGCCAGCGCGTGGCGCTTGCCCGCGCCATGGCCATCGAACCGGCCGTGCTTTTGCTCGACGAGCCGTTCGGCGCGCTCGATGCCCAGGTGCGCCGCGAACTGCGCCGCTGGCTGCGCGACATCCACGACGCCACCGGCCACACCACGGTCTTCGTCACCCATGACCAGGAAGAGGCGCTGGAGCTTGCCGACCGTGTCGTGGTGATGAGCCAGGGGCGCATCGAACAGGTCGGCACCGCCGACGAGATCTACGACACGCCGAACTCTCCCTTCGTCTACGGCTTCATCGGCGAATCGAGCTCGATCCCGGTCAAGGTCGAGGACGGCCAGGTCTGGATCGCCGACCGCCCGATCGGGCTCTCCGCGCCGCATGCACCGCAAGGCGAAGCGACACTGTACTTCCGCCCGCACGACGTCGATCTGGTGGAAGAATGCAACGGCTGCATCGCTGGCACGGTCGCCGCCAGCCGCCGCGTCGCCGGCACCAGGCGGGTCGAGCTCGAAATCGGCGGCGAACGTCAGCGGGTCGAGATCGAATTGCCCGTCGACCATCCGGCGGCGCAGAAAAGTCGCGTGGCGTTCAGGCCGCGGCGCTGGAAACTTTTTCCGGCTGCTTGATCCTCTATCAGACGCTACACCAGCCAGTTCTCGACCTTCAGGCCTTTGATCCGGTTGAACTCGCCGGTATTGGCGGTCACCAGGGTAGTTCCCAGTGCACAGGCGTGCGCAGCGATAAAAAGGTCGTTTTGGCCGATGGTCTGGCCCCGGCCTTCCAGCTCTGCACGAATCGCGCCGTACTCGGTATCCATCGGCATATCGAGCGGCAAGACAGGAATCTCGGCCAGCAATTCCTCGACCTTCTTCAGCAACTTGGCCGATCCTTTCCTGACGCAGCCATATCGCAGTTCCGAGGCCACCACGATGCTGGTACACACGGCGGCGTCTCCCACGCGCTGCACGGCGCTGGCGGCTTTTCCGGCCGGGTTTCGGATCATGTCGCTGATAATGTTCGTATCCAGCATGAACCGCATCAAAAAAATTCCTCGGATTTGACAGGCATATCGTCGACCTCGGGAAAGTCCTCCTCGGGACCGGGCGGCGCCTCTTTCGCCCATTGCGCGAGCAGCGCCGTGAGGCCAGGTTTGCGAACCGGCTCGATGATCAGGCGGTCGCCTTCACGGCTGATCAAGACCCTTTCGCCGGGAAGTTCGAACTCGACAGGAATGCGCACCGCCTGGCTGCGATTGTTACGAAACAGCTTCGCCTCTTTCGGCGGGGTTGTTGAATGGCGGTGTTGGGGCATGGCGATGGCTCCTTGTATATACCATTTGTATATGCCAGGCAGCGCCGCGATGCAATCGTCTTGCCACCGTTGGCCGGCCGGGAGCCATCGTGCACGCGGACGGCACCGGCACCCCTTCCAAGCTGCCCGGAAGGCCCTTCTTGAAAGAAAAACTAGAAATCGCCCACAACGGGACTACTTTTTCTCGCGATAACGTCGAGGGGCCGCTCTGCGTGCCTCGTCGCGCACGATGCCTTGCCGCTATGGTCCGGCAATTACCGCATGGGAGCCCTGTTTTTATGAAACGATTTTTGCTCGGCGTCGCCACGTTGACCGGCCTGTTCCTCGCATCCTCCCAAGCCTGGTCGGCCGACAGATTGCTGAACGCCTCTTACGATGTCGGCCGCGAACTGTTTGCGCAGGTCAACAAGGCGTTCGTCGCCGGGCACCCCGGCGTGACCATCGATCAGTCGCATGCTGGAACCTCGGCGCAGGCGCGTGCCATCGCCGAAGGCCTCGGCGCCGACGTCGTTACCTTCAACCAGATCATCGACATCGACTTCCTGGTCAAGAAGGGCCTCATCTCCGCCGACTGGCAGAAGGACTTTCCCGACAACGCCTCGCCTTTCTATTCGCTGCCGTCCTTCCTGGTGCGCGCCGGCAATCCGAAGCACATCAAGGATTGGAACGACCTCGTGCGCGACGACGTCCAGGTGATCTTCCCCAATCCGAAAACATCGGGCAATGCGCGTTACACCTATCTCGCGGCCACCGCTTACGCCAAGGAGGCCTTCAAGGGCGACGACACCAAGGTGAAGGAGTTCGTCACCAAGCTGTTCAATAACGTGCCGATCTTCGACACCGGCGGACGCGCTGCGACCACCACCTTCGTGCAGCGCGAGATCGGCGACGTGCTGATCACCTTCGAGTCGGAAACGCGCGGCATCCGCAAGGAGTATGGCGAGGACAAATTCGAGCAGGTGACGCCTTCGGTCAGCCTGCTGGCCGAATTTCCGGTGGCGATCGTCGACACGGTCGCCGACGAGCACGGCACACGCGATCTCGCCAAGACCTATCTCGACTTCCTCTATACCCCGGAGGGCCAGGACATCGCGGCCCGCAACGGCCTGCGGGCTCGCGACGCGGCGGTCGCCGCCAAATACAAGGCTGAGTTTCCCGATGTCCGCCTGCTGACGGTGGAGGACGTCTTCGGCGGCTGGGCCAAGGTCCAGGCCGAGCATTTTGCCGCGGGCGGGCTGCTCGACCAGACTTACGGTAGCCGCTGACGTCTGCAACCTCGCGAACTGATTGAAAGCCGGCTTTGCCGGCTTTCTTCGTTTGCCCGCCGAAATTGCAGTTTCCGCGCGTTCCGGACGCCTGCCTGCCAAAACGTTACGAAGAATCAACGCGTGTGCGCGCAATATGTCGTCAGGCGGCCTGTCTGGGTGAACGGCATCGCACGGCCAAACCGTCATTATTTGCACACAAACAGCCGCCAGATGCGGGTGGTTGGGGCTTAATGGGTTGACTCGGGCATGCTTACAAAAAAAGGCAAATACGGCCTCAAGGCCCTCGTGCATCTGTCCGGCCTGCCGGTCGGCCAGCTCGCATTCGTCAACGATATTGCGGTCGCCAACAACATCCCGAAGAAATTCCTGGATGCCATTCTGGGCGAGTTGCGCAATGCCGGCTTCGTCCAGAGCCGCAAGGGCAAGGACGGCGGTTACCGCCTTGCCCGGCCAGCCTCCGAGATCAAGATCGGCCATGTCGTGCGTGTGCTCGACGGGCCGCTGGCGCCGATCCCTTGCGCCAGCCGCACGCAATACCAGCGCTGCGAGGATTGCGACGAGGCGACCTGCCAGGTCCGCCACATGATGCTGGAGGTGCGTCAGGCGATCGCCGAGGTGCTCGACAACCGCAGCCTTGCCGCCATGCGCGACGCCGACAATGACGATTTCCCGGTCGAGCTGACGTCGCAAATCTAGCGCGCGAACAGGCTCAAGGCAGTCGCGACGACGTCGGCGACCGGACGCGTGCCATCCAAGGTCAAAGCCCCCTCGTCCGTCGCTGGCGGTTCGAGCGTCGCGAACTGGCTGTCGACCAGACTTGCCGGCATGAAATGGCCCTTGCGATTGCCGACGCGCCGCATCGCCGTTGCCGGGTCGATCTCCAGATAGACGAAAACAATATTTGGGCAGAAGCCACGCAGGCGATCGCGGTAGCTGCGCTTCAGCGCCGAGCAGGCGGCGACCACGCCCTGCCCGCTTGCAACCGACGCGGCGATGCGCTGGCCGATCGTATCGAGCCAGCCCTCGCGTAGCGCATCGGTAAGCGGCTCGCCACGTGCCATGCGCGCGACGTTTTCGGGCGGATGCAGCCTGTCGCCTTCGATAAAGAGGGCGCCCAATGCCGCCGCCAGCGCTTCGCCGACGACCGACTTGCCGCAGCCGGCGACGCCCATAACCACCATGGCGGGTGGTGCTCGACCAGTGCTCGCCGGCGGATAAGCCACGTCTTTCCCGGTCATCAGGTCAGCGGCTTGCCGGCGCGCGGCCATAGAGCAGCAGCATGGCGACGATGACGACGCCATAGATGATCTGCCGCCCCGCCTCCGGCATCTGCATGACGGAGAGAATGGATTGCAAAAGCGTGATCAGGATCACGCCGGCGACGGTGCCGAGATAGGAACCGCGCCCGCCGAGGATCGAGGTGCCGCCGAGCACCACGGCGGCGATCGACGGCAACAGATAGGCATCGCCCATCGATTGCGCCGCCTTGGAGGCATAGCCGGCCAAAAGCACGCCGCCGAAGGCGGAGAGCCCGCCCGAAACCGCAAAGGCGATCATCACCACGCGCCGGGTGTCGATACCGGAAAGATAGGCGGCACGCTCGCGGTTGCCGATGCCGTAGACGGTGCGGCCGAAGCCGGTGCGGGTCAGCACGAAGACCATCGCGGCACCGATCAGCGCCCAGATGATGACGGCATTGGGCACGCCCGGAATGGCAAAGCCTGTCGCCAGATAGCGCATCGCCCGGGTCGCGGAATCCTGCGGCGAGAAACCGCCCGTGTAGAGCACCATCAGCCCCTGCGCGACGGCGTTGGTGGCGAGCGTGATGATCATTGAGGGAATGCGCAGATAAGCGACGCCGATGCCGTTGACGATGCCGATCAATACCCCGCAGAAGATGCCGAACGGGATGGCCAGCGCCACGCCGACAGGGCCGTATGCGGCCGCGGCACAAGCCATCATGGCGCCGACGGCCACCGACCAGGGCACCGACAGGTCGATCTGGCCGAGCAGGATGACCAGCATCATGCCGGTGGCGATGACGCCGAGAAACGACGCCACCTTGAGCTGTTGCAGCAGATATTCAGGCGACAGGAAGCTGCGCGAATAGAGGCTGCCGAGGAACAGCAGCAGCACGATGCAGGCGAACGCCGTCAGAACCGCCGGGTCGGCGCGGCGGAGGAATTTCGGCATGCGGCCAGCGAGACCACCTACAGTCGTTTCGCTCACAGGAACCACTCCAGCCGGTTGCGGACCCGAAACAGGGCGAAGGCGCCGAGGCTGACCGCGATCAGCAGGATGACGCCCTGGAACAGTGGCTGCCAGAGCGGATCGAAATCGAATACGAACAGCAGGTCACCAATTGTGCGGAAGGCGAGCGCACCGAAGATCGCGCCGATGGCACTGCCCTTGCCGCCGAACAGCGACACGCCACCGAGCACGACCGCGGCGATCGAAAACAGCGTATAGGCGTTGCCGCTGGCATAGGCGGCATCGCCGGTATAGGTGAAGAACGTCAGGAACAGCCCGCCGATCGCGGCAAGCAGCCCGGCAAGCGCATAGGCGGCGAACTTTCCACGCCGGATCGGCACGCCGGACATGTATGCGGCCATCTCCGACGATCCCGCTGCATAAGCGGCGCGGCCGAGCACCGACCGGCTGAACGGCACCCAGACCACTAGCACAACGGCCAGCAGCACCACCAGGCTCGCCGGCACCACGCCGAACAGGCGCCCGGTCAGCGCGTCGGCGAGGCCCTCGTTGACCGAGCCGCCCGGAAACGGCCGAAGCAGCAGCGCGATGCCGAAATAGACCGCACCGGTGGCGATGGTGGCGACGATCGGCTGCAGGCGTCCATAGATGACGATGGCGCCGTTGATTGCCCCGCACAGCAAGCCGGTGCCCAGCACGGCGAGGACGCCGAAGGCGGTCTCGATGCCGGTGCCGATGACTAGCCATGAGGCCAGGCAATTGGTCAGCGTGAAGATCATGCCGACCGAGAGGTCGATGCCGGCGGTGATCACCACCAGGGTCTGCGCCATCGCGACGAAAGCGAGCAGCACACCCTTGTTCGAGGCCGTCTGGACGACATTGGCGGTGAAACCTGCCGGATGGTTCGAGGTGTAGATGACGAACATGACAACGAAGATGCCGAACGCCAGCAGCGTTCCGCGCTGTTCGGCGAGCCAATAGCGCCAATCCTTCACGCGTCCGCTCCTTGCTTTGGCATCTCTTCGTGAATGTTGAGCGCGCTGGCAATCAGCGCCCGCTCGGTGATTTCGGCGCCGACCAGTTCACGCTTGACCGCCCCGTCATAGAGCACCAGCACGCGGTCGCAGCAGCCGATCAGCTCGTCATAGTCGGTCGAATAAAACAGAATCGCTGCGCCTTGATCGGCAAGCTTGCGCATCAACTGGTAGAGCTCCTGCTTGGTGCCGACGTCGATACCGCGCGTCGGGTCGTTGAGCAGGATGATGCGCGGCTGCCGCATCAGCCATTTGGCGATGACGACCTTCTGCTGATTGCCGCCGGACAGCGCACCGACTGGAATGTCGAGTCCGGCCGTCTTGATCGCCAGAAGTCCGACCATGTCGTCGATCAGTCGCTGCTCGGCGGCGCGATCGATGACGCCGGCCCTGGACAGCCGGTCGAGGGCGGCGAAGGAGAGGTTTTCGCGCACCGTCATCGGCAGCATCAACCCTTCGGTCTTGCGGTCCTCCGGGATCAGCGCCATGCCGATCCGGTCATCGCGCGCGGCGGCCGGGCTGGCGATCGCCACCGGTCTGCCGTCGATCAGGATCTGGCCTGACAGGCCGCGCAGCACACCGAAGAAGGCGAGCAGCAATTCGCGCTGGCCCTGGCCGTCGAGGCCGCCAAGGCCGACCACCTCGCCCGCCCCGACCGACAGCGAGACATCGTGCAGCCGATCCGTCCACGACAGGCTGCGCGCCTCCAGAACCGGCGTGGCTGCAGCAGCCGCCCGCGCGGGCTTGGGCGGAAAGATGTGGCTGTATTCGCGCCCGATCATCAGTTCGACGACCTCATTGTCGCTTTTTGTGCCGGCGGCGTAGCTGGCGACATTGCGGCCATTGCGGAACACCGTGCACTGGTCGGCAAGTTCAGCGATCTCGTTCATGCGGTGCGAAATGTAGAGCAGCGCCAGCCCTTCCGAACGCAGCCGCTTCAACACCGCGAAAACCCTGGCGACGTCGGCCGCGGTCAGTGCCGAGGTCGCCTCGTCGAGGATCAGGATGCGCGGCTTGCGCGCCAGCGCCTTGGCGATCTCGACCATCTGCCTTCTTGAAAGAGGAAGATCCTTGACCAACGCGAGCGGATGGATATCGGAGGCGCCGGCGCGAGCAAGAGCTTCCTCCGCAATGCGGCGCTGTGCCTTGCGGTCGATCATGCCGAAGCGTTTGGGCGGATCGGAAATGACGATGTTGTCGGCAACGCTGAGTTCCGGGACGAGCGACAGTTCCTGGAAGATGCAGACGATGCCGGCCTGATTGGCGGCGGCCGGCGAAGCGAAGGTAACCTCGCTTCCGTCCAGCATCATGCTGCCCTCGTCGGGCGCGACGACCCCCGCCATAACCTTGATCAGCGTCGATTTGCCGGCGCCGTTCTCGCCGAGAATGGCGTGGATGCTGCCGGGAGTGACCGAAAGCTCGGCCTTTTCCAGCGCCCGCACGCCGCCGTAGCGCTTGGAAATGCCTTCCATACGGAAGAGCGAAACCGCACCGTCCATCGGCCCTCCCAAGGCGCTTGGCGATCAGGATGTCGAGCGCCGACGCCGCAGGATTTCCCGCGGCGTCGGGCTGTTGGAGTTTACTGGTTTTCTTTGCTCTGGCCCATGATTTCCTGCGCTGTGAAATTGATGCCGCAGGTCGGGAAGGAATTGCCGACGAAGAAATTGTCGGATTGATCGGGGAAGTAGTCCTGGCCTTCCTTGAAGTTCGGATCCTCGACGATAGCCAGCGGCAGCTTGATCGCTTGCGGCACGACCTGGCCCTCAAGTGCTGCAATCGCCGTCTTGATGGCAACCGCCACCTGAGCCGGTCCGGTACCGGCCGACGAGCATTTCAGGCCGTCAGCGGCGAACTTGGCGCAGAATTTGCGGAAGCCGTTCTCCGTCTCGCCGCCGAACGGCACGAACGGATGCTTGGCATCGATCATCGCCTGCACGATGCCGGTATCGCCGCCCTGCCCGGTAACGCCGTCGAAGGGCCCGTTGGTGGCAATAGCGTCGGCCGAGGCCTTTTGCGCAACGCCGTCATCCCACTTGCCGACGACTTCGGTGACGTCCCATTTCTTGCCGGACGCGTCGAGAACTTCATGGATGCCGGTGTGGCGGTCGGTGTCGACGGAGGTGCCAGCCACGCCGCGCACTTCCAGGACCTTGCCGCCGTTCGGCACGTGTTTGACCAGCCAGTTGCCCCACAATTCGCCAAGGCCTTTCTGGTCGACATTGACGTTGATGGCATCCTTGGTGTCGAGAATGTTGTCGAAGGCGACCAGCACGACGCCGGCTTCCTTGGCCCGCTTGATGACAGGGCCGAATGCGGTCGGGTTCTGGGCATTGACGACAATCGCGTCATAGCCGGAATCGATGAAATTGTTGATTGCCGAGATCTGGGCCGGCACGTCTTCGCCGGTCGAGACCACCTTGAATTCCTTGAGCTTGGCCGCGACCTCCGGCTGCGCTGCATAGGCCTTCGCCGTCTGCACCATCTGGATGCGCCAGGTGTTGGCGATGTAGCCGTTGGCCAAAGCGATGCGGTACGGGCCGTCTTTTTTGGGGAACTTGAAGAACTGCGTGTCGGCCGACCAGGGCGCGAAGCACTCAGGCTCGGCCGACGGCCCCTTGACGATTTCAGGATCGGCGATCGCCGACGAGCTCAGCATGACAAAAGCAGTGGCGGCAACGATACCGCCAACGAGTGACTTGATCATCGATATTCCTCCCAGTTGCAGTTTTGTTTGTTGTTACGTCGATGAATTTGCGCGTTCTCGGCCCGGCACCTCCCGCCATTTCCGTTGCGCGTTCAGGTGGCCGAATGCCGACCCGATTTCCTCCTTTATTGCCCGGCTAATCCCGCAAAAACTATCATATTATACATAATAAACAAGCATGAGCTGTCGATTATATATAATAAACAGCCTCCGATATTCGGAGCGAAGTACCGCCAGCTGACAATTGGTAGCGCTACCATGACGTTGTGTAAAGCGCCATTTACATTGCGTTGAAGCTCGCCTCAGCGCGCCGTGCTTTCACGTCGCTTGAGTTCGAAGCCGAGGTCGACGACCCGCTGCTCTGGCCTGTTGCCTTCGATAGCCGCTAACGCCATGGCGACCGCCCGCCGGCCGATCTCGTAACGGTAGGTCCGAACGCTGGTGACCGACGGAAAGGCCACCTCCATCATGTCGAGATCGTTGAAGCCGACGATGCCGACCGTCTTCGGCACGGCGATCGAAGCGCGATGGCATTCGAACAACACGCCAAGCGCGATATCGTCATTGTTGCAGAATACGCCGTCCAGGCTCGGCACCTTGGCCAGCGCGTCGCGGAACAATTCGCGCCCGAGCGTGACGCTGGACGGCACCGGCGTTGTCGTGATGAGACGCGCGTCGAACAGGCCGGCCGCGTCCATCGCCGCGCGATAGCCGGCCAGACGTCGCTGCGAGCGCGGGTCCATGCGCGCACCGATGAAGCCGATCCGGCGATAGCCCGCCTCGATCAGATGTTCCGCTGCCGCCTTGCCGCCCTCGAAATGCGAGAAACCAACCATCAAGTCGACCGGATCGGGCCCGGTCTCCATCACCTGCACCACCGGGCAGCCCGCCGTTTCCAGCAGTTTTCGCGACGCCGGCGTCTGGTCGATGCCGGCCACGATCAGCGCCGCAGGGCGTTGCGGCCCAAACACCTGCAACAGCCGCTCTTCCTCGAGGCCGGAATAGTGGGTATTGCCGAGCTGGATGCGGAAAGGGCCGTCCGACAGGCTGTCGTAGATGCCGCGCACCACTTCGGCAAAGACGTTGTTGGTAAGCGACGGCACCAGAACGCCAAACACTTCGGCGCGCGCCGAAGCCAGCGCCCGTGCATTTGGGTCGGGCACATAGCCGAGCTCATTCACGGCGGACTCGATCTGGCGGCGCAGATCTTCCGACACACGCCCGGGCTCACGCAAGGCGCGCGATACGGTAATGGCGCCGACGCCGGCCTTGCGGGCGACGTCGGCGATGGTCGGGCGGCCGCCGCCGCGGCGTGAGCGCGGCTTGATCACCGCAATGGTCCCGACGCCGGGCAACCGCCCAGACGCGACCGTGAAACGATGTTCAGCGTCTTTGCCACTGCTGCCATGCCAACCTGGCCCGTTGCCACACCTTGTCTGGCGTCGCGCAGCCTTCGGCTATTGTCAAGCGACGGCGGAGAGACTGTATCCGTACCGCCGTGCTTCAGGCCATCACAGCAGCGCTGCGCCGCGCCTTCCACAGCAGCAGCACCATGGCCAAAATGTTCAGCAGGTTCCAGGCAATGCCGTTGAGGAATGCGGCGGCATAGGAACCGGTCAAATCGTAGATCCAACCCGACATCCAGCCGCCGATAGCCATGCCGAAGATGGTCGCCATCATGACGATGCCGACGCGCTGGCCGGCTTCTTTGGCAGGCATATATTCGCGCACGATGATCGCATAACAGGGCACGATGCCGCCCTGCGACAGGCCGAAAACCAGCGAGACGACATAGAGCGAGGCAAGCCCGTCGAAGGGGATGTAGAACAACAGCGACAGGCATTGCAGCACCGAGCCGATCAGCAGGGTTTTCACCCCGCCAATGCGATCGGCAAGGAAGCCGGAGCCAAGCCGGCTGACGACGCCTGCCGCCAGCATGATCGACAGCATATCGGCGCCATGCGCCACGCCGTAGCCGAGATCCATGCAGTAGGCGACGATATGCACCTGCGGCATCGACATCGCCACGCAGCAGCCGAGCCCGGCGACGATGAGCAGCGCCTGCAAGGCCGCCGGCGACAGCGAGATCGGCTGGACCACGCGGCTGCCCGGCGATCCGGGAGCCGCCTGGGGCGGTGCGCCGCGCCGGAGCAGCAGGATCAGCGGCACCATGGCCGCAAGGCAAACGACGCCGATCGCGGCATAGGTGAAGCGCCAGCCTTCGGTCTGCATGACATAGGGCATCGCCGTCGGCCAGATCGCTCCGGCGAGATAGTTGCCGGACGCGGCTGTCGTCACCGCGACGCCGCGGCGTCGGTTGAACCAGTGCGAGATGTCGGCAATCAGCGGCCCGAAGATCGCCGACGTGCCGACGCCGATCAACAGCCCTTGGACGAGGGTGAACTGCAGGATTGAACTGGTCAGCGACGCCAGCAGGAAACCGGCGCCAAGCGCAATCGCGGCAATCAGCGCCGGGATCCAATATCCCATGCGGTCGATGGCGCGGCCGACCAGCACATTGCCGGCGGCGAAGCCGACCATGGTCGCGGTGTATGGCATCGAGGCAGCGGCGCGATCGACGCCGAATTCTGCCTGCACGGCTGGCAGCACCACGACCACCGCCCACATGCCGACCCCGCCGATCGTTGCCAGCAGCATCGAGATGCCGAGACGCATCCAAGCATAAGCACTGTCGATGCCGGAACTTCCTGCCTGGCTTGAGACGATTGGGGTCAAGAGCGTTTCCTGTCCGCAGTTCTTAAATCGGCGGTTCTGACCACTATCGGCGCATTCGCATCGCCGAGCAGCGCCACGACAGGCAAATCCGTGGCTCCAGGGATTCAGGCCGGAGTGGAACAGGGGTGCGCCATAAGGCGTTTTCCCGGCAACGAACTTGTGGAAGGAGTTTGCCATGACCGCGCAACGGAAATGGTCTGCCGACGTCACCGAGCACAGCGACGCGCTGGACCTCGAGGAGCACATCTTCGAATCCCACGATCCGAGGAAGATCGCTGCCTCGTTGAAGCGATCGGCCGAGCACAGCGATCGGCGCAAGGCGGGGCCGTTTCAATCCGCCATGTCGATGCTGAATTTCTACATCAACCGCGCCGGCAAGAACCTGCCGGCGGCGCAGAAGAAAGTGTTGGAGGACGCAAAGGACGAACTGCGTGCCCTCTTCGGACGCCCGAGAGAAGATTAGAGCAATTTGGTTTTCCGTCCGGAATTGCGTCAAAACAAAAGATAGACCGGTTCGGCGTTTCCGTGAAACGATGAACCGTCCTAGCGGATCGACTTACCTCGATTTGATGACGCTGTCGGTATTGGCCAACAGTTTGCGCACCGCATTCCGCGCCGCGTCCGGCCGCTGCAGGCGGATGCTCTTCTCGATCGCCTCATGCAGCCTCTGCGCATGCTGCAAATCGTCCAGTTCGCGCGTCGTAAAAGCGAACAGATGATCGAATGCCGATTCGATCAGCACACCGAGCGGCACCAGCAGATCGTTGCCCGAGGCCCGCAGGATGGCGAGGTGAAAACGCGTGTCGGCACGGGTCCGCTCCTGCAGGTTCGTCGCCTCGCCCATCTCGCGGCAGGCCTGGCTGATCTCGGCCATCTGCTCGTCGGTGCGCCGCATCGCGGCAAAGGCGCTAGCCTCCGGCTCGATGATGTGGCGGAATTCCTGCACGGTCCTGAGGAACACCTCGCGGTCCGGCGAGGTCGCATACCAGGCCAGCACGTCGCGATCGAGCAGGTTCCAGCGTTCCTTCGGCTCGACCCAGCTGCCGATCTTCGGGCGTGACGCCAGCAGGCTCTTCGCCATCAGCATTTTTATGGCTTCGCGGACCGCCGAGCGGCTGACGTCGAAGGTCTCGGACCATTTGGCCTCGTTGGGCAGGATGGTTCCCGGCGGATAGTCGCCGCGCACGATTCTCAGCCCGATTTCGTTGGCCAGCGACGCGTGCACGCTCGACCCCGGCATGCGCGCCGCATCGGCCCGGCGAATACCGCTCGTGCGCTCGGCAGACGCCTCGGCCGCTGTCTTTCCCTTATTCGGCTTCGCGTCCCGCATAGCTCCACAAAGTCCGGATTTGGAGGCGTGTCAAGGAGATGAAATCGACGGCAGTGTCTCAGTTTGAATTTCCGCATCCGTCCCCTTGCGGACACCGCGCTTTGCCGAGCGTTCAGGCCGGAGAGGTATGAACGACTTCTCTTTGTTCCGACTGAATTCCTCGATCAGGAAATCAAGGAAGACGCGGATTTTCGGGGCAAGATGTTGCCGTGCCGGATAGACCGCATACAGTGTGGTTTCGACCTTGTTCCAGTCATCCAGAGCCGATTGCAGCCGGCCTGCTTTCAGGTCGCTCTCGACATAGGGATAGGGGATCAGACTGACGCCGAAGCCGGCGCGCAACGCATCGCGCACAGCAAGGCTTGAGGAGACCGAATATCGTCCGTCGATGGCGATCCGCTCGGTGCGGCCGTCCTTGCGGAACTCCCATATGTCCGCATGCCCCGAAAGGCTGAACCGGATGCAATTAGCCATCTTCAAGTCGGAAGGCGTTTTAGGCCGACCATGCTGCTCAAAATAAACCGGAGCTGCGCAAAGCACATGCGGCATGACCGCAAGCGTTCTCGCGACCAGGCTGGAATCCTCAAGATTGTCGCTGCCGCGAACGGCAAGGTCAAATCCCTCCCGCACGATATCGACGCGCCTGTCATCAAGGTGCAGATCGAGTTTCAAATCGGGATAGCGCGATAGAAACTCGGGAATGGCAGCCGAAAGCCGTGTCAACGTGACAGTCATCGGCGCGCTGACCCGCAACGTGCCGCTCGGCGCCGTCTTGATCGGACCGAGGACCTGGTCGGCCCTGGCCAGCGCATCGAGCCCATGCGTGACATGCTCCAGATAAATCCTGCCTTCTTCGGTCAGGGCCATGCGCCGCGTCGTCCGGTTGATGAGCCGCACGGCCAGATGCGCCTCCAACTCGGCGATGTTCTTGCTGATGGCGGGGGGAGAGAGACCGAGCCGCCGTCCGGCTTCGGCAAAGCTGTTCAGTTCCGCAACATGGCGGAAAACCTGCAACGCAGTCAGGCGATCCATCGCACTATTCTCTTTCAGTAAACAATGTCTTTCAATTGTTGCATATTATCCCTCGTTGGTAAATTCTATATCTGCTTCCCGAACGGCTTACTCAGGTTCGGAATGACATGATGACCAACCCCACAATCTCCCTTATCGAGCGACGCATGTCGGCCAATCGGTTCGATGCCTCGCACGCATTGACGGATACCGAGGTCGAGGAACTGGCACGTCTCGCAACGCGCGCGCCAACCGCCTACAACCTTCAGAATTGGCGGTTCATCGCCGTGCGGACGCCGGAAGCAAAGGCGCGGTTGCGCAGCCTCGCCCATGGCCAGACCAAGGTGCAGGAGGCAGCCGTCACCTTCATCATATGCGGCGTACTGCCCGACCACGCTGCCCTTACCGCAAGGCTGCTTCCTTTCGTGGAAGCCGGCTTCATGCCGGCGGATATGGCTTCGGGCTGGCAGGAAGGCGCCCACGAACAATATGCCGATCCTCGGGCAGCCCGTGATGAAGCCGTGCGCTCGGCAGCGCTTGGCGCTGCAACGCTGATTTTTGCGGCCGAAGCGCTGGGCCTCGTCTCCGGTCCGATGGCCGGCTTCGATGCCGAAGGCGTGGCACGCGAGTTTGGCCTTGGGCCGAATGAAGTGCCGGTGATGCTCGTCGCAGTCGGCCGCGCCGCGTCCGGAAACTGGCCGCAAAAGCCTCGCCGCCCTCTTGCCGAAGTTCTGGAGATCTTATGACAACGCGCCGTTTCGATCTGTTGCTTACAGCGACAGCACCCGCAATATGGGGCAGTACCTATATCGTCACCACCGAGTTCCTGCCGAATTTTTCGCCGATGACGGTCGCAATGCTGCGTGCCTTGCCCGCCGGATTGCTGCTGCTCGCGATCGTCCGGCAACTGCCAACGGGCATCTGGTGGCTACGCAGTTGCGTGCTCGGAGCCCTCAACATCTCGATCTTCCTGAGCATGTTGTTTGTCGCCGCCTACCGGCTTCCGGGCGGGGTCGCCGCGACCGTGCTGTCGGTCCAGCCGTTGATGGTGATTTTCCTTGCCGCTGCCCTGCTTGACAGCCCTGTCCGTCGGTTGGCGATCGTCGCCGCCCTTGTCGGGATCGCAGGTGTCGCATTGCTGGTGCTGACCCCGAATGCGGCGCTCGATGCGGTCGGCGTTGCCGCCGGCCTCGCCGGGGCGGCCTCCATGGCCTTCGGAAGCGTATTGGCCCGTAAGTGGCAACCGCCAGTATCGCTGCTTACCTTCACGGCATGACAACTGACCGCCGGCGGTCTGCTGCTCGTTCCAGTGGCTCTGCTTTTCGAGCCTTCCATCCCGCTCCCGACCGGCGCCAACCTGCTTGGACTGGCGTGGCTCGGGCTGATCGGTGCGGCGCTGACCTATGTCCTCTGGTTCCGGGGCATTGCGCGACTGGAATCCGCAGTGGTGTCATCGCTGCTTTTCCTCAGCCCGGTGACCGCCGTGCTGCTTGGATGGGTATTCCTGGATCAGACGCTGACCTTGCCTCAGATCGCCGGCGTCGTTTTCGTCATCGGCAGCATCTGGCTGGCTCAACGCCCCAAGCGCAACGAGTCCTGAGCCTAATGCATGTCGCGCAAAAGTGTGCAGCGGTTTGCGATAACGACATGCATAAAACAAGAACCTAAAGCGCGTCGCATGAGGCCGGTCGAACGCGACGCGCTTTAGGTTGTTGACTTGTGTCGGCGGATTGTTCGGCACTATGATCAAGCGGCACTGCCGGAGGATTTGGATGCCACAACGCCCTTATGATGAGCGCCTGCTCCGTCAGGCGTTCGAAGTCGCGCGCAAGGCCCGCGATGCTGGCGAACATCCCTTTGGTTCGCTCCTCGCTGACAAAGACGGCAATGTGTTGCGCGAGCAGCCCAACGGTTACAAAGCCGGAGGGGGCGACCGCACCGCTCATGCCGAAAGGCTGCTGGCCTCGTGGGCGGGGATGAATTTCAGTCTCGAAAAGCTGGCCTCTTGCACACTCTACACTTCGGCCGAACCTTGCGCGATGTGCTCCGGGACAATCTATTGGGCGGGCATCGGACGGGTCGTCTTTGGGCAGAGCGAACATGACCTCAAGGGGTTGACGGGCGCACACGTCGAGAATCCCACACTCGACCTGCCCTGCAGGATCGTCTTCGAAGCTGGGCAGCGTCCGACTGAAGTCGTCGGCCCGCTGCTTGCCGATGAAGCGGCGCAACTCCAGGCCGAATTCTGGAAAGACAAGTAGGGTCAGGACTCATTGATTCAGAGGAAGAGGTGACTGCTGACGTGGACAACGACCTAGCGTTCGGACCCAAGGGCTACGACACCAATGCCATCCGCCATAAGGTCGAGGGCAGAGGGACGATGCCGAACATCCCGCCGAAGGCTAACCGGCGCTGGAAAAACTGCTTCTCACCGTTCCTCTACCGCGAGCGCAACGCCATCGAGCGCATGTTCAGGCGCCTCAAGGATTTCCGCCGCATCGCCACTCGG